>URZD01000051.1 GCA_900552305.1 uncultured Eubacteriales bacterium | reverse complement strand
AGTAGTTTCAGAAATTTGGGGTAAATTTCGACTGCACTTTTATTGACATTTCCAAAACCAAAAATTTGAAATTATTTCAACATTTCGTATCAGATTAGGCGTGTGCCTGATCTGATACGTCAAACGTCTAAACGGCGCGGTTTTTTGTGATTGTCCGAATATGGTTGCTTAATCAAGGATTATGCCGTCGCGTGAAATTGTAACAACCTGCCACGGAATGAACTTACCGCTTGCACGCAGAGCCTCACGCGCGGCGTGTTCTATACCTCCGCAGCATGGTACCTCCATGCGCGCAACGGTAAGACTTTTTATGTCGTTATTCGTTATAATTGCGGCGAGTTTTTCGGTATAGTCGCCTTCGTCGAGTTTGGGACAGCCGATGAGCGTTATATGGTTTCTTATAAATTCGTTGTGAAAATTGCCGTAGGCATAGGCGGTGCAGTCCGCCGCAACAAGCAGCTTTGCTCCGTCAAAATAAGGAGCGTTGACCGGTACGAGTTTGATTTGTACGGGCCATTGCGAAAGACAGCTGTCCATGCCTGCTGCGGGCGCGGCTGAGGATGTGTTGCCGCGTGCGATTTTGCCTGCGGCGGAGCCGGGACAGCCGCCCATGTGTGCTGCGTGCGGAGCTTCTGCGGAAGCATTTTGGCGATCAATCTTTCCCGCGGCGGAGCCGGGGCAGCCGTAGGTATGCGCGGCTGTTTTTTTATTCTGATTTTCAAGAACGGCAGCCTCGTCATATTCAGCCGCCTCGCGTTCCTCAAAGGAAATAGCGTTTACGGGACAGACGGGCAGACAGTTCCCCAGTCCGTCGCAGTAGTCATCGCGCAGCAAACGTGCCTTGCCGTCAACAATACCGATTGCACCCTCGTGACACGCGCTTACGCACAGTCCGCAGCCGTTGCATTTTTTCTCATCGATTTTTATTATTTGTCTTATCATAACAAAAAACCTCCATTTATGTGAATTGTTTTATATGAATTGTTTTACTTGACTTTCTTGCTACAGTATAATATAATTTTAACATAATTTCTGTTGTTGTGACAACAAAAAATTATAAAATTTTTTTACTTATGTGCAAATACTTTATTTAAAATTTTTCTTATACTTTGGGTGAGGTGAAACAAATGGAGATAAAAATCAAACAGATTTCGGAGATGGAAAAAATACGCACAGTGAGCGAGTGCATGGCGGCTGCGGAGAAAAACAGCGCGCTTTTGCTCCGCGGCGAACATATGGCATATCAGACGGCGGCGCTTACGGAAAGGACAATTCCCGTCAGGGTTAAAATCGAATCGGATATAGCCGAGTGCGTGAAGGCGTTTGTGGTATGCGGCGCGGCAATGGATTTTCCGATTTATCAGGATTGTAGGGACGAAGATTATATAACGCGTGAGGCGGGACTTATGCCGGATATTCTTGTCCCGCTTGAGAAGCAGCACGGTCAGATGCGGGCGAGCGGACTTGATGTGCTGTGGATTGATATAGATAATACATACGGGGTTGCTTGCGGCGAGCATTACGTCAAGGTGACCGTTGAGGGAGCAAACCCATTGGACGATGCCGCTGCGGTTAAGTCGGTTATGAACATAAACGTAATCGATACCGCGCTGCCGAAACAGAAAACCTTGTTTACACAGTGGTTTTATGCGGACTGTATCGCAACGGCGCACAATGTCGAAATATACAGCGAGGAGCATTGGAGCCTTATCGAAAAATACATCAAAACGGCGGCAGTGCTGGGTATAAATATGATTTTAACGCCTGTTATCACTCCGCCGCTCGATACGGGCGTAGGCGAACTGCGCCCGGATGTTCAGCTGCTTAAAATAGATAAGAACGGCGAAAAGTATTCGTTTGATTTTTCTGGTGTTAAACGCTGGATTGAGCTTTGCAAAAAGTACGGCATTGAGCATTTTGAGATTTCACATCTGTTTTCACAGTGGGGGCTGGAGTATTCCCCGAATATATATGTATTTGAAAACGGCGAGAAAAAGCATATGTTCGGCTGGCACGTCAAGGCGGAAAGCAAGGAATACAGGGAATTTCTCGGTCAGCTGCTCCCCGAACTGATGAAGTTTCTTGAAGGTATGGGGGTTGCGGAAAACTGTTACTTCCATATATCGGATGAGCCAAGCATAGACCATATTGAAAATTACCGCAGTGCGTATGAGCTTGTAAAACCGCTGCTCGGCAACGCAAAAACAATGGACGCACTGTCGAATATTGAGTTTTACAATCACGGTCTTGTTCCGACGCCGGTTACGGCAATCGACCACATTGAGCCGTTTTTGGAGCAAAAAATCGAGAATCAGTGGGCGTATTATTGCTGCGGTCAGACGACCGATGTCGGAAACAGATTTCTTGCGATGCCCGCATACAGAAACCGTATACTCGGATTGCAGATGTACCTATATAATATAGAAGGCTTTTTGCAGTGGGGATATAATTTTTATTTCAGTCAGCTTTCCGTGTACGAGATAAATCCGTATATGACTACCTCGTCTGACAAGGCGTTTCCGTCGGGCGACCCGTTCTCGGTATATCCGTCAAAGGACGGCGTTTATCCGTCAATGCGCGCGTATATCTTTAAAGACGCGCTTCAGGACGTGGAAATCTGCCGTGCTCTTGAAAAACGCATAGGCAGAGAAAATGTGGAGGATATTATAAAGAATGAGGCGGGAATGAAAATCACGTTCAAAAAGTACCCGCGTAACAGTGAATTTGTTCCGCAGCTGATGAATAAAATGCGCAAGATGATTGCAGAGTTTGACGCGAAAAAATAATATAAATATCCCTTCGAAAATTGAATTTTTGGGGGCATGTTTATTGCGGTATTGCGCTGAAAGAGCAGCTTTAGAATTTTGTATTGACAAAAAATAGACTTGTGTATAATTAAAATATAATAAATTTCTGTATGGAGGAAATAACGGTGGATATTATAAAAAATGAAGATATAAAAAGAGGATTGGCGGAGCTTGGCATTGACTGCGATGCGGAAATCGGACGCAGAGAGCGCGGCTACGGCATAAAGGGCGGCAACGGAAAGTTTTGTGTCGAGTATGCGGCGAAAACGGATTTTTTCAGAGCGGCTACGATTTTGGAGAGCATAAAGGATACAAAGGAAAGCGTGGATATTTCTGCAGAAAACCGCTTTGACACCTGTGGAATAATGATTGACGTTTCGAGAAATGCCGTTTTGAAGATTGAAACGGTAAAGGACATTATAAGGTATATGGCAAGAATGGGTCTTAATATGCTTATGCTTTATACCGAGGACACATATAAAATGGAGGATTATCCGTATTTCGGCTATATGCGCGGCGCGTACACGCCTGATGAAATACGCGAAATCGTAGATTATGCGGAGATTTTCGGGATAGAATGTGTGCCGTGTATTCAGACGCTGGCGCATCTTGCAAAGGCTCTGCGCTGGAATTTTGCAGAGAATATGAAGGGAGTCTGCGACACAAACGATATTCTTATGATAGACGAGGAAAAGACCTACGCGTTTATCGAGAACATGATTAAAACGGTGCGCGGCTGCTTTAAAACCGAAAAGATACATATAGGTATGGACGAGGCTCATTTTGTAGGATTGGGCGAATACCTGAACAAGCACGGGTATACCGACCGTTTTGAGCTGCTTTCGCGGCACCTTGGCAGAGTTTGTGAGATTGTGAAGAAATACGGCTTTGAGCCGATGATGTGGAGCGATATGTTTTTTCGACTTTGCTCCGAAAACGGCGGCTATGAGGCGGACGGCAAGCTGCCTGACAATGTGTCGGCGCTTATTCCGGAGTCGGTTTCCATGGTATACTGGGATTACTATAACATAGATAAAGAAAAATACGACCACATGATAAAGACGCATAAGCTGATGGACCGTAAAATCGTTTTTGCGGGAGGAATCTGGACATGGGCGGGGGTTGCGCTTAATTACGATAAGACGTTTGCAACGACAACCCCGGCGCTTTCCGCCTGCCTTGAAAACGGCGTTAAGGACGTTTTTGCGACCATGTGGGGGGATGACGGCGCGGAATGCAGTATATATGAGGCTCTGCTCGGTATGCAGCTTTTTGCGGAATACAATTATTCGGAAAAGCCTGAGGAGGAGCTTGACAAAATGTTTAAAATCTGTACCGGCTTTGACGCGGACGCGTTCAGACTTTTTGGTATAGATACATTTGACGCGGAGCTTTGCCCGAATCATGACGCGGTAGTTTCAAAGCAGGTTTTATATCAGGATTTGCTTCAGGGGCTTTTTGACAGGAATTTTTCCGCACTGGATTTGAAAACGCACTACGCGGAATATGCAGAAAAGCTCGCGACGCTGCCGAATATGGGAAACCTGGAATATCTGTTTGACTATCACAGGGTACTTGTCGACGTTCTTTACAAAAAGTGCGATTTGGGTATACGCATAACAAATGCGTACAAGGAAAATGATAAAAAGGCTCTCGGCGAGCTTTGCGGCGTGACAGACGAGCTTTTGACACAGGTTAAGAAGCTGCATGGCGCGGCGGCTGATATGTGGTACAAAAACAACAAACCGTTCGGCTTTGAGCTGCTGGATTTCCGCTTTGGCGGAACGGAGACAAGGATAGGTCGTGCAAAGGAGAGAATCACGGACTATCTGAACGGAAAAATCGAATCCGTACCGGAGCTGGAGGAAGAGCGGCTATGGTTCGGGGAGGAAGGAAACCCGTTTATTCACAACTATTTCTTTGGAAGAATTTTTGATTAGCATACGTTTTACCGCGCCGCAAGGCGCGGTATTTACTGTTTTTCTATAGAATATTTGGGGAGGTGAAGATAATGATAGACAATTCAAATTATATAGCGATAAGCTTTAAAGATACCGTTAGAGAAAAATTTCCCGATAAGGAACAGGAGCTTTGCGCGGCGTTTGTAAAAAGGCTGGAGTTTCTTTTTGATGAGAATAAGGACGCAACAGAGGAAAAAATGCGGCATTTAAAGTCACAGATTTTGCCGGGAATTGCAGCGTATGAGGTGCTGCAAACGGTCATGAGCCGCGAGGACGCGTTTGATACGGTACACGGATATACGGAGCGGCACGCGCGCGAGGCGCGAAAAAAACTTGATAAGCTGATGCGTATACCGCTGCTTTATCGGATTGTTCCCTCAATATTTGCAATAGGAACGAGAAAGCTGTTTAACGAGGCTGCGGGATTTTCCGCCAAGGAGCATCAGACGTCGGGCGGGGTATGGAAAATAGATATGCTGCGGTGTCCGTATTTTGACACTTGTGTAAAATACGGCTGCAAGGAGCTGTGTACCTGTTTTTGTGACAGTGATGATGTTTCGTATGGCAATCTGCATAAAAATCTTTTGTGGCGTAGGACAAAAACCCTCGGCAGAGGCGGTGACTGCTGCGACTTTTATTTGGGAATAAAACGGTAACAGCAGTTTTGTTATCAGTGTTTCGGCACTTGACGGAGTACAGATTCATTAGTGCAAAAACGCAATAATTCTGTAAAGTGAAAAACTCCCTTTGCCGTGAGAAACGATAGAGGGAGTTTAGTGTTTCAGAGTTTCAGACGCAACCTTTTTCGGTTATATCCACCCAAAATCGGTGAAACTTCCGAAAATTTTGGGCATAACACCCGAAACAGGCAGCGCTTTAAAGCCTATTCAGTTGAGCCGGCGCGGAATTACTCTTCCTCAAATGCGTCCTTGCCCAAACCGCAGGTAGGACAGACCCAATCCTCGGGGACATCCTCCCATGCAGTACCCGGAGCGATACCGTTTTCGGGGTCGCCAATCTCGGGGTCATATACATATCCGCACGGACATACATACTTTTTCATAAGTAAAACCTCCTGTCAATAATTTTCTGCGTGTACTTCAAAATAGCTCTGCGGATGAGCGCAGGTCGGGCATATCTCGGGGGCCTTTTCACCAACAACAATGTGTCCGCAGTTTCTGCATTCCCAAACCTTTATTTCGCTTTTTTCAAATACCTTTGCGGTTTCCACGTTTTTAAGAAGAGCGCGGTAGCGTTCCTCGTGGTACTTTTCTATTGCCGCCACTAAGCGGAATTTTGCCGCAAGCTCGGAAAAGCCTTCTTCTTCGGCAGTTTTGGCAAATTCCTCATACATATCAGTCCATTCATAGTTTTCGCCGTCCGCGGCGGCTGCCAGATTTTCGGCTGTATCGCCTATGCCGCACAGCTCCTTAAACCACATTTTGGCGTGTTCCTTTTCGTTGTCTGCGGTTTTGAGAAACAATGCCGCGATCTGCTCATAGCCTTCCTTTTTTGCTTTGCTCGCAAAATAGGTGTATTTGTTTCTCGCCTGAGATTCGCCCGCGAATGCTGCTTCAAGATTTTTTTCCGTTTGCGTTCCTGCATATTTGTTTGACATTTTTATCCTCCTTTCGGTGTGTAAGACTCAATAGGCTTGACAACCTATCCGCCGTTTATAAGAGTGTACACATCATAGATTTTATTTTCAAAAGCCTTGCAGCTTTGTTTTTAGTATATAACAACCCGGCGTTTATGTCAACAGTTTCTTTATCTGAAAATTTGAAAATTTGTGTTAAACATTTGCAGGGTCAGACTGAAAAATGATGTAAAAACACAGGCTGACAGCTTAGGGCAGAGCTTGGGTCTGACGGAATTCTGCGCTATGCAAAGGGGCGCTATACGCCTATTTTAGGGCACAGATGATTTATCGGACATTCATCGCACAGGGCTTTTCTTGCCGTGCAGTATTTTCTGCCGTGGTACACAAGGCGGTGGCAAAAAGAGCTTTGATTTTCCGCGGGTACAATTTTTAAAAGGTCAAGTTCTATGCGGTACGGGTCGGTGTTTTCCGTAAATCCCATGCGGCGCGCAAGCCTGCCCGCGTGCGTGTCAACAACGATTCCGGGAATACCGAAGGAATCGCCGAGGACAAGGTTGGCGGTTTTTCTGCCGACTCCGGGAAGAGTAAGCAGCTCGTCCATGGTCTTGGGAACCTCGCCGCCGAAATCGGAAATCAGCTTTTGACAGCAGGCGATAATGTTCCGCGCCTTGTTCCTGAAAAAGCCGGTGGAGCGGATATATTCCATAAGCTCCGATTCGTCCGCCGCTGCAAAGTCGTATACGGTTTTATAGCGTTCAAACAGCGCGGGAGTTACCGTGTTGACCCGTGCGTCTGTACACTGCGCCGCAAGCTGCGTCGCAATGACAAGCTGCAGCGGTGACATATAGTCGAGAGTACAGTCTGCGTCGGGGTACTCCTTGTTGAAAATATCTATAATTTTGAGTACGCGTTCTGTTTTTTTCTTTATACTTTCGCGCATAATTATCGATTCACCTCTTGAAAAAATTCTAATTTATTAGTATAATATATCATAAAAGAAGGTATTTTGTAAATACCTCAAAAAAAATAAAAGGAGGATATCAGATGTTTGAACTGAATTATGTAGCAAAGACAGATTCGGAGGTTGCTGATGCAATACGCGCCGAGCTTAACCGTCAAAGGTCAAAAATAGAGCTTATCGCATCGGAAAACTTTGTCAGTCCCGCGGTAATGGAGGCGATGGGTTCGCCGCTTACCAACAAATATGCGGAGGGTTACCCGGGCAAGCGTTATTACGGCGGCTGCGAATGTGTTGACATTGTAGAGGAGCTGGCAAGGGAGCGCGCAAAAAAGCTGTTCGGAGCGGAATTTGCGAATGTTCAGCCACATTCAGGTGCGCAGGCGAATTTTGCCGTATTCTTCGCGGCAATGCAGCCGGGCGATACCTATCTCGGAATGAGTCTTGCTCACGGCGGACACCTGAGCCACGGCTCACCGGTAAATGTTTCGGGCAAGTATTTTAATGTAGTCCCCTACGGTGTGGACGAAAAGACGGGAAAAATAGATTACGATCAGGTGCGCAGACTCGCCATTGAGCATAAACCGAAAATGATTCTTGCGGGCGCAAGCGCATATGCGCGTGAAATCGACTTTAAGCGTTTTCGTGAGATTGCGGACGAGGTCGGCGCATACCTTATGGTGGATATGGCGCACATTGCGGGACTTGTTGCGGCGGGACTTCATCCAAGTCCTGTTCCGTATGCGGACTTTGTGACAACCACAACGCACAAGACCCTCAGAGGCCCGAGGGGCGGACTTATCCTTTGCAAAGAGAAGTACGGAGCTATGATAAACAAGGCGCTGTTCCCCGGAACACAGGGCGGACCGCTTATGCACGTTATTGCCGCAAAGGCGGTATGCCTGAAGGAAGCGCTGTCGCCCGAATTCCGCGACTATCAGCTCCAGATTAAGAAGAATGCCGCGGCAATGGCGGACGAGTTTATGAAAATAGGCGTTGACATAGTGTCGGGAGGTACGGATAATCACCTTATGCTGCTTGACCTTACCAAAAAGGGAATAACAGGCAAGGAACTTGAGCATAACCTTGACGAGGTAAATATAACCGTAAACAAAAACACAATTCCCAATGATCCGCAGAGTCCGTTTATCACAAGCGGCGTGCGTATCGGAACTCCGGCGGTAACAACAAGAGGGTTTAAGGAAGATGACGTGCGTGAAACGGCAAACCTTATAAACATGGTAATTTCCGACTTTGAGGGTAACCGTGGCGAGGTAATGAATCGGGTTGAAACGCTTTGCAAAAAGTACCCGCTTTATGAATAAGCCGCTTGCCGACCGACTGCGCCCGGAAACGCTTTCGGACGTGGTCGGACAGCGACACATTATCGGAAACGGAAAGATACTTACACGAATTGCCGAAAGCGGCGAAATTCCCAACATGATTTTTTACGGACCGTCGGGAACGGGCAAAACGACCGTTGCAAACATTCTTGCAAAGGTCAGCAACAAGACTTTGTATAAGCTGAATGCGACAACGGCGTCTGTTGCGGATATTCGGAACGTTTGTGCGGGAACCGAGGCTTTTGACGGTGCGGACGGCGTTCTTTTGTACCTTGACGAGATTCAGAATTTTAATAAAAAGCAGCAGCAGTCATTGCTTGAATATACGGAAAACGGAAAAATAACGCTTATCGCAAGCACGACAGAGAACCCGTATTTCTATGTGTACAATGCCGTTCTGAGCCGCAGTGTAGTATTTGAATTTCGCGCCGTATCGGCGGAGGATATTATGCTTGCGCTAAAGCGCGCGGTTAGAATGATAGACGTTGACTTTGGCGGCGGAAAGGCGCTTGCGGAGGAGGATGCACTGCGGCACATTGCGGAAATGTCGGGCGGCGATGTGCGAAAGGCTTTGAATATGCTGGAGCTTGCTGTGACGGTCAGTGTCCCCGATAAGGATGGAAAAATCAACATTGATCTCGCGTCCGCGGAGCAGTGTACACAGCGAAAATCGTTCCGCTATGACAAAGCCGGCGACAGTCAGTATGACGTAATGAGCGCACTGCAAAAGTCAATTCGCGGCTCTGATCCGGACGCGGCGATTCACTACCTTTCGCGGCTGATAGCGGCAGAGGATTTGCAGTCGGCGTGTCGGCGGCTCATGGTGATAGCAGCGGAGGATATAGGTCTTGCGTACCCTATGGCTATTCCGATTGTCAAGGCGTGTGTTGACAGTGCGCTGATGCTCGGTCTGCCGGAGGCAAGAATCCCGCTTGCGGATGCGGCGATACTGCTTGCGACCGCGCCGAAATCAAACTCGGCATATATGGCTATTGCGGGTGCGCTCGGCGATATAGAGAGCATGGACACGGGCGAGATTCCGCGGCAGCTGCAAAACAAGCATTTTGACGGCGAGGGTAACGAGGTAAAGGGACAGCACTATCTTTACCCGCATGACTACCCCAATCATTATGTAAAGCAGCAGTATCTTCCTGACAGAATAAAGAATAAAAAGTATTATGAGTACGGGAGCAATAAGACGGAGCAGACGGCGCGTGCGTACTGGGATAAAATAAAGAATCCAAAGAAAGACTGATTTTTTTGTCACAGGAGGAACAATTATGAGATTGGTATTGAACAACAGATATATACGCGGTATGGCTTTTGCGGCTGCGGCTGTATTTATGAGCATTGCCGTATGGGCGGCACAGCCGGCTTTGGCGTATGCCGAGGAAAACATATCCGTGTATGTAAACGGTGAAAAGCTCAATTTTGACGTTGCGCCGCAGACGATTAACGACCGTACAATGGTTCCTATGCGTACGGTGTTCGAGGCGCTTGACGCGGAGGTTATCTGGAACGGCGACCATGGGATTATCACTGCGGTAAAGGGCGCAACAAAGCTTCATCTTACGGTCGGCTCGGATATAATGATGAAAAACCTTGTCCCGATAAAGCTGGATGCGGGAGCAATGCTGCTCGGCGAACGTACTTTGATACCGGTCAGAGCCGTTTCGGAGGCGTTCGGCTGCACGGTCGAGTGGGATGGAGAAACATCGTCGGTACTGATAAATCAGGTATCGGAATAAGAAACAGACGGTAGAAGAAAATTTTCTGCAAAGACATCCGCGGGTATCTGACGTTTGAGAGAATCTGTCTGAGCTAGTCTGTACATAACAGAAAATCTACGGAGGGATGATATGACAAAAATATATCTTATCCGTCACGGCTTCAGCGACGGAAACAATGCGCACATTTTCACGGGAAGTACCGATATGGATTTGTGCGAAAAAGGCTTTGAACAGGCGAAAATTCTTGCGGAGTACATGAAAAATGTGCAAATTGACCGTATTTATTCAAGCGACCTTTGCCGCGTTGTGCATACTATTGAGCCGACAGCAAAGGAAAAGGGGCTTGAAATAGTAACCGACCGATGCCTGCGCGAAATTGACGGAGGCGTATGGGAAGGTATGACATATGACGAAATAGGCGAAAAGTACCCAAAGGAATTTGATGTATGGATTAACGATATAGATAATTCAAGATGCGTTGGCGGAGAAAGCGCCGCGGAGCTGCGCGAGCGCGTATACGGCGCATTACTGCGTATCGCGTCCGAAAATGACGGCAAAACGCTTGCGATTGCGACGCACGCAACTCCGATTCGCGCAACGGTAAGCCGTCTGACGGGTAAACCGATGCGGAGCATAAATTGGGTAACAAACGCATCGATTACCGAGGTTAATTTTGCGGACGGCAGCTTTGAGCTTGTCCGCACAGGCTATGACGAGTATCTTGGCAGTCTTGGAACGGGTTTTGCCGGGAAAATATAGCAAAAACTGGAAATGTCAATAAAAGTGCAGTCGAAATTTACCCCAAATTTCTGAAACTACTTTAATTCTTCAACCGGCATAACTAACAATCCATTCGGAAACGGAAATCTGTCAAGGTCGCCAAGGCGCTCTGTATTAACCTTGACAGATTTTTGTTTCTGAATATAATCTATGCCGTCGGTTGAAGAAAGTTTATGCCGCGGTCTTTTCACAGTTCCTTATACGGTATTCACTCGGTGGCAAGCATCCCGGATTGCCGGTATACAGCCTTATTCTGTTATAGTATATGAAAATATACCTGAATATCTTTCCCTCTTTCTGATTTATTATATCAGATTTTTGGGTGTTTGTCGACTCTATTTATATTATACCGCTCCAATAAGCTGAATAAATTCTTCAGTCAGTCAAAAATCAGTCAAAATCGAAAAATGGTTAAAATCGGTTAGGTACGGCTGCCTGTACAATAAAAAAACCGCATAAACACTGGGTTTACACGGCTTTTTGCTTGGTACACCATCACGGGCTCGAACCGTGGACACCCTGATTAAGAGTCAGGTGCTC
>URZD01000050.1 GCA_900552305.1 uncultured Eubacteriales bacterium | reverse complement strand
ATCACCCGTAAGCCACTATGCGTGTGGGACCGGTGAAGCCGGTAGGTCTGACCGACCCGCATGACGGCAGCCGTCCGTACGCGGTTGTGCAGCTGCGCCAGGACAATGCGGCGGCGAGTATGTATAATATAGTAGGCTTTCAGACGCACCTTAAATTCGGCGAGCAAAAGAGGGTATTCGGAATGATTCCGGGACTGGAAAATGCCGAGTTTGTGCGCTACGGCGTAATGCACAGAAACACATATATAAATTCGCCGGAGCTTTTGACCGAGCGGTATAATCTTATAAGCTGTCCAAAGCTTTACTTTGCGGGCCAGATAACCGGCGTAGAGGGGTATATCGAATCGGCGGCGTCGGGAATGATGGCGGGAATATACGCCGCGGCGGAGTTGTGCGGCGTGCAGTGTGAGCCGCTTGACAGAAAAACCGCGCTCGGCGCACTTGCGGGGTATATCTCAAACAGGGGAATCACGGATTTTCAGCCGATGAACGTAAACTTCGGAATATTCGAGGAGCTTGGCGCGCGGATTAAGGACAAGCGCGAAAAGGCAGAGAGGTATGCTGAAAGGAGCTTTAAAGAAATAGAGAAATTCAGAAATAGGGAAGGAATGTAAAAAAGTCCGGACCGCAAAAGGACTTTTAAAATGTAGAAAAACCTCATTATATTCGATTTTTCTTGATATGTATTTTTGCTACAAACAAACTGAACCCGCAGGTGTACGAGTGTACTCCGAGAGGTTCAGTTTGTTCGTTCTGAATCATTTTTTACTATCCCTAAAACTACTTAAAAATAAAAGGTTAAAGCCTACCCCCTTGCCGTGTCGGAATGTTCCGCCGCCTTCTTATATTGCCCGGGCGACACGCCGACAGACCTCTTAAAAGCGCGGATAAAGCTGGTGTAGTCCAAAAATCCGCATTTTTCCGCGGCATCCGAAACACTGACTCCGTTTTTAAGGAGCTTTTTTGCCTCGGTCATGCGCCGCGAGGTGACGTATTTTGTCACGGTTGTTCCCATGTGCTGCCTGAACAGCTTGCAAAGCTCGTTTACAGATACAAAGCAGCTTTTGGCAATAATGTCAAGCGACAGCTCGGCTCCGAAGTTGTCGTTTATGTATCGGATTGCGTTCACAATCGTTTTGTTTTTGTAGTCGGAGCGGTAGGTATAGCCTGTATTCTTGCTCATAAACATCTCATTCACATTTATAATAAACTCAACGGCGGCAATGTCCTTTAAAAGACTGTCGCCGTATTTGTATTCCGGTATCAGCTTTCGGAAGATGTGCAGCATCTTATCGCGCTCCGCAGGAGTGGTGGGCAGCTTGTGCGAAATATCGCTGCCGCGTATGTTAAAGCAGTCGCAAAGGTTGGTAGCTGCGTCCGACGCGGTGTATAAAAATTCCGGGTTGATTTGCATAACGCACCGCCGAAACGGCTTTTCCGCGTCCGCGGTGATTTTGTGCGCCTCGAACGGATTAAGCACAAATATATCTCCGTCCTCAACCTCATATATCCGCTCGCCGATGAAAAATGTCTTTCCGCCGGACAGACAAAACAAAACCTCACAGCATTCGTGAAGATGAATATTCTGATCCGCGTCACTGCTCTCCGAATAAAAACAGCCGTAGGACTTGTCGGTCTTTGCCCGCTCTATAGCCTGACTGCACTTTGAAAACACAACCTGCATGGCATTTGCCTCCCTTCTGTATTTATTATACAGCCTGTTTGTGAAAAAAGCAAGGTTTTATTTATAAAATGCAAATACTTTGCCATGCTTATCAGATATAATAAAAATGAGAATAAAGTTTTGGAGGTGGATTGCATTTGATAAAATGTGTTTTAACTGATATAAACGGAGATATAAAGGCAGAATTCGGCGGCAAGAAGGTGGATTCGGTTTACGGCGGCGAGTACAGGCAGGGCGATACGTTCCGCGTGACGTCGGATTCGGAGTTCATTGAGGTCAGCTTTGACGAATCGCAGGCGGCGTCAACGGTTTATGTGCCGGACAGGGAGCTTAAATATTCGGTACCCTACGGCGTTATGCTTGACGCGTACGATGCCGAATCGTGGGAGAAAAGCGGTCACCGCATAACCGTGTGCGAGGTATGCGGCGATGATGTATGCACAAAGAGAAACATAGCTATGAACAGTATCGATATGGAAGGCGCCTCGGGCGTGTTCCCCCATGCGGAGGCAAATTTTGTCACCCGCGGCGAGGAAGTATTCAAGCCGCGGAACGCGATTGACGGTAACTGTGAAAACCGCGGTCACGGCCGATACCCGTACAATTCATGGGCAGGCGGCGCACGGGAGGATTTGGTCTACACCCTTGATTTCGGACGCGAGGTCGAGGTTGAGGAGCTTGGCTTTTACCTCAGAGCGGACTTCCCGCACGATACATACTGGAAGTCGGTAAACGTAGTTTTCTCGGACGGCACAAAGGCGGCGGCGCACTTTGAGATGACGGCGGACAGACAGGCGCTTGTGCTTGACAAGCCGAAGGTAACAAAAACGGTAACCCTTAAGGACTTTAAACAGGCGGCGGAGCCGCTTTCGTGGGCGGCGCTCACACAGGTAGAGGTTATCGGCAAATATATAAAAAAGGAGACAAAGGCAATGGAAGTAAGAGAAGCATCAAATTCAAAGGACGTTAAGCATTACACAACAGAAAGACTGAGAGAGGAATTCCACATCGCAAACCTTTTCACAAAGGACAACGTGCGCATGGTCTACAGCCATATCGACCGAATCATAACGGCGGGATTTATGCCTGTTATGCAGGAGCTGAAGCTGGAAGCGGGCAAGGAGCTTGCGGCGGAATACTTCCTTGAAAGACGCGAAATGGGATGTATAAACATCGGCGGCAAGGGCGTTATCACAGTTGACGGAACGGAGTACGCCATGGAGCCGAGGGACGGTATCTATATTGGTATGGGCAATAAGGAGATTACGTTTAAGAGCGTTGACCCGGAGAATCCGGCAAAGTTCTATGTAAGTTCATGCCCGGCGCACAAGTCGTACCCGATTGTCAAAATCGATATTTCAAAGGCTAAAAAGGTTCCGTGCGGCTCGGCTGCGGACGCAAACAAGCGCGTTATCAACCAGTATATCCACCCCGAGGTAATGCAGAGCTGTCAGCTTGCAATGGGTCTTACACAGCTGGAGGAAGGCTCTGTCTGGAACACAATGCCGTGCCATACGCATGACAGAAGAATGGAGGTTTACCTCTATCTTGATATGGGCCCCGATGACATAGTGTTCCATATGATGGGCGAGCCGACCGAAACAAGACACATAATCATGCACAACGAAGAAGCGGTTATCAGTCCGAGCTGGTCAATCCATAGCGGCGTCGGAACAAAGGCATATTCGTTTATATGGGCGATGTGCGGCGAAAATCAGGAGTTTACCGACATGGACGCGGTAGAAACAAAGGATTTGAGATAAAGGGAGGAAATAATTATGAATTTCAGACTTGACGGAAAGGTTGCGCTTGTTACGGGCGCGTCCTACGGAATAGGCTTTGCAATCGCAAAAGGCTTTGCCGAGGCGGGGGCAACGATAGTTTTCAACGATATTAAGCAGGAGCTTGTCGATAAGGGTCTTGCGGCATACCGCGAGCTTGGAATAGACGCTCACGGCTATGTATGCGACGTTACCGACGAGGACGCGGTCGGCGCATTTGTCAAAAAGGTTGAAGCTGAGGTCGGCATAATCGATATTCTTGTAAACAATGCGGGAATTATTAAGAGAATACCCATGACCGAGATGTCTGCGGCGGAGTTCAGACAGGTTATCGACGTTGACCTTAACGCGCCGTTCATAGTTTCAAAGGCGGTTATTCCGTCGATGATAAAGAAGGGTCACGGCAAAATTATAAACATTTGTTCAATGATGAGCGAGCTTGGCCGCGAAACGGTTTCCGCATACGCTGCCGCAAAGGGCGGACTTAAAATGCTCACAAGAAACATCGCGTCAGAATACGGCGAGTACAATATCCAGTGCAACGGCATAGGTCCCGGCTATATCGCAACGCCGCAGACCGCGCCGCTTAGGGAGAAACAGCCTGACGGCTCGCGCCATCCGTTCGACAGCTTTATTATAGCAAAAACTCCGGCGGCACGCTGGGGAACGCCGGAGGATTTGGCGGGTCCCGCGGTATTCCTTGCCTCGGACGCGTCGGATTTTGTGAACGGTCACGTTCTGTATGTTGACGGCGGTATCCTTGCCTACATAGGCAAGCAGCCGAAATAAACCTGATAAATTTTAAAATGCGCGGCGGCTTTTCCGCGCGGGAAGGGTATAGCTATGAGAGATTATGAAGCCGTACTGAAAAGAGTTAAGGCGAAAATCGACAGGAGAATGGAAAAAAACGACCCTGCGTCATATAACTACGAAATGGGGATTGCGGACAAGGACGGAAACTACGCAAAGGACGCGTGCAGCTTTGACGAGTGGACAGGCTGGACGCGCTCGTTCCTGACGGGCGCGGTTGCGTATATGTACTATCACTATAAAGAGGAAAAATACCTTGATTATCTGAAAAAGGAGCTTTCCGCATACCGCAGGTATCTGCGCGAAAACAGGCATCACTTTTTCCATGATATAGGCTTTTTGTTTGCGCTGTGTCCCGGCGCACTCTATGAGTTGACGGGCGATGAGGAGGCATACGAGCTGAACATGGAGGCGGCGAACGAGTTTGTCAAAGGCTTTGTTCCGACAGTCGGAATGTTCAACGGCTTTGGCGACATCGGCGACGAGTTTGTCAATCCGATTATCGATGACATGATGAATATTACTCTTATGATGTGGGCGTGGAGAAAAACCAAACACCCCACATTCTACAGCCTGTTTGACAGCCATATAAGAGTGGTAAGGCAGTACATGATGCGCGAGGATTTTACTTACAGACATTCGTATCTGTTTGACAGCGTGTCGGGAAGACCTGTCGGCGAATGCAACTACTGCGGCAATGCGCCCGGTTCGGTGTGGTCGCGCGGTCAGATGTGGGCGCTTTATTCGGTAGTCAGCGTCCTGAAGGCTACGGATGAAAAGAAAAAATACGCGGGTCTTTTGGGCGGTCAGCTGCTTGCGCTTCTTGATATGATGGGCGATGACAAGGTACCGCTTTGGGATTTCAGATGCCTGACGGAGGAAACCAAGAACCGCGACAGCTCTGCGGCGGCGGTGTTTGCGGCGGCACTGCTGAAAATAAATCTGATAAACGATGCCGACAAAATCCCGTTTGCGGGCAGGGCAAAGGATTATATGCACATAGGCGAGGAAGTGCTTGACGAGCTTATCGATAAATATATGCTCGGCGACGACTGTGACGCGTGTCTTGACAAGGGACAGGCGGGCAAGGATCAGCTCGGCTCCGTATGGGGCGACTACTTCTTTGTTGAGGCGCTTATGCGCCGCGTACACGGTAAGGATTGTCCCGACTTCTTTATAGGTAAGGAAAACTAAAAAGATTTGGAACACATATAAAACAGCGGCGGAAAAGGTCAAGCCATTTTCCGCCGCTGTTGTGTTTTTTTAAGGGATAGTATAAATTTACGCGCCCGCACTTGTGTTTTTTAGATTACAAAGTTTTTCCTATATTCTATTACATATCTATCAAATCAAAGAATTTCAGTTCATTCATGATTTTAATTATATCCTTTATATTCTGTACGTCAAACTTCTTTGTTATCCGCGAGATTTGAGAGCGAATCGTGATTTCCTCCACAAAACGCTTGCTTGCAATATCGCGGTAGGAAAGTCCCATACAAAGGTCCTTTAAAATTTTATATTCGCTTGTTGTCAGCTTTGTTACTATATTCAGAATATAGAGCAGCGACGCGTTCTGCTGTTTGAGCTTTTGCCCCTCGTTTATTATTGCCTGAGTGATGTCCGGACTGAGCGAGGACGCGGCGGTGTTGTGATAGACCTTGCGCACAAGCGCAAGAATCTCCGCATCGGTAGCGGACTTTGTAAGGTAGTCAATCGCGCCGTAGGTGAACGCGCGGAAAATCAAATCGTCCTCGTGGTGTATCGTCAGCATGATGATTTTTGTGTCGGGACTGACCTCCTTCAGCGAGGGAATTATCTCTGCGCCGGAGTCGTACATTTCCATCTGCATATCAAGAAGCAGAACGTCCGGCTTCTCGGCGCGGACAAGCTCTAAGCATTTCGCCGCACTGCCCGCAATCCCGACAACCTCGATGTCCGGCTCCTTTTCAAAGCTGCGTTTAAGGCAGCGGCAAAATGCCTCCATATCGTCACAAAGTGCAAGCCTGATTTTTTTCTGTGCCATTAAATTTTACTTCCTTTCAGCAGAAATTTAAGATTACCGGGTATTTTAACTCCGCATGGGCGGAAATCCGCCTTTTAAAATTGGATTCGGACAGCCAAATCGGCTTGCCGCCCGCGCGCCCAATCTTGGCGGGCATTTTAACACATTATTGCGGAAAATTTGCTGTTTTAAACCGCATGGGGTCTAACGGAAATTCCGAAACAGATTACCCGGCAGCGGCAAAACGCGCCGCTTTTTTCGCGGCGGCGGAGCGGAAAGCGGCAGTGCAAGCTGAAACACGGTGTACTTTCCCTCCTCGCTTTTTACGTATGTAAAGCCGCCGTACGCGTCGGCAACCTTTTGAACGTACGAAAGACCTATCCCCCATTTGTCGGAGGTCTTTTTGGTCGAGTACAGTATCGAAAATATCTTCTTTATATCCTTTTTTGGTATACCGCAGCCGTTGTCCGAGATTTCAAGACAGGCATAGCCGTTGTCGCAGCAAAGCTCAACCGTAATCTCGCCGTGCGTGCGCCGCGCCTGAGCTATCGCGTCCACCGAGTTGGAAAGAATATTTAAAATACTTTCCGAAATATGGAAAAACGCCGCAGAGATAATCACAGGCTCCTCCGGTAGATGCAGCGAAACCCGGATTGACTGCGGCATAGAGAGCCGTCCCAGCGCGTCGCGCACGCACTCCGAAAGGTCAACGGACGCGTCGGCGCCGCTTACCTCGTCAAGCATATTCATGGAGTGCGTAAGGGTCGAAAGTCCCTTGGCGCTTATGTCCTCAATGTCGGAAAGAATCGACTCCGCAGTGTCGGGGTCGGTGCGTATGTATTCCGCCGCCTGCCGGGTGAGCCGCTGCACCGCAAGATAGGTATTTTTTGTCGCGTGGAACACCATGCGAAGGTTCTGACCAATCTCGCGGAAGGTGCGCGACCGCGCTATGCCGTTTATAAACTTGACCGAGCCGAGCGGCTTGTACCAGATTGTAATGTACAAAACCGCCATGGTTATAAACAGAGTAAGCGGCAAAAAAACGCGGCGATAGCCGCCGGCAAAAAACACGGTCGGAAACTTGTTAAGGTCAACGTTCCACGGCATAAACGCAGAGAGAAACCCGCCGACAAAGCACCATGTGACGTATATTCCGATAAACGCAAGGCAAATCCCAAGAAAGACCGCATTGACAAACAGCGCGTGAATCCGCGTGCGGCGGTAGGTCTTGTAAACAAAGAACAGCGGCGCAAACAGATACAGCATAAACACAAGCCGCACGGCGCGGTTAAAGCCGAGAACGTGCGCATCGCGAAGGCGCAGCACGGACTGCGGTTCGCGGTTGACAAGCAGAAATATGCGGTAGGTCACGGTGTGGTCATATATGATAATGAACAAAAAGACAGGCGCTATAAGCAAAGTCAGCTTAAAAATGCTTTTCTTTCTGCCGATAATGTTGAAGGTATAGACCGAGCCGAGCATAACGAACGCCGCGCCTATGTTCATAATCCGCGATACCGTACCGAGCGAAAACGACATACGGTTGATAATGCGGTAAAGCTGCAAATCAAGGTCGGTCGTAGCGGAAAAGGTCGAAATTTTGATTATGTAAAGTATCGAGCCGAAAAGCATAAACGCAATCCCGGCAAAATACAGACTGAACGCATAGGTCAGGTGCTTGCGAAAGTTTAAGACAAGCTCCAGAGCAATAAGAAGGACAAGAAAAGCTATAGCAAGAAACATACCCAAAATCCTCCTTATATATTGCGGCATGAAACCGCCAAAATTATCACAGTATCATTATAGTAAAAACATATTCGCTTGTCAACATAAAAACAAGTACCAAAAATACGGTTTTCGGCACAAAAAACGGTTTTATGCCGATTTGCGGACGTTATTTGAAAAAATTTCAACTTGTTTTAGGCGCGTGGTGCATTTATAATATATATGAGATAAGAAAAGCACAGAGTTTGTGCAGGTTAAACAAAAAAGATAGGAGAGATGGAAGATGAAAAAATTCAGACGAGTTTTGGCATTGCTGACGGTTTTTGCAATGGCGGTCAGCATATTCACTACGGCGGGAGTTTTTGCCGCAGATGACGAAATGGGTAACCCCGAATTTCTGTTCGGCGAGGTGAAGGCGGATCCAAACGCTACATGGACGTTTGCGGGAGACAGGGACCTGAAAATTTCTGCGGAAACGTGGACAAACGAGCCTTTTGCCTCGGGATATACGCGTGTGGCTGTTCCGAGTGCCACATCTGACGATGTTGACGGATATTTTAAGGTTTCAAGAGAGTATTATTTGAATACATCCGCAATATTCGGCTCGGATTATAAAATAAAGAAGGGCGATGTTATTTACTTTTCTTATTATTACAAAGCGGACAGCGAATTTGAGTATAACGGAACAACGTATACGGACGCAAAGGCTCCGGACTTGGAAATGTATGTCGGACGCCATAAGTACGGAAGCAATAGCGGCAATATAGGAAATGTAAGAACGCCGCTGTATAATATAAGAAATATCGAACCGGGAAGAAAGAGAATACTTGCAAAGGCGGCGGTAAAGCCGGACGGACAGTGGCACAAGGGCGAATGTGCGGCGTTTGTAAGCGCTGACGACAACGGTTACATAAATACGACAGGCAGTTTGAACATATCGTTTGTTTTCAGCAAGGCAAAGGCTCCTTACAGAATTATGATAGCTGATGACTTTACGGTAGGTCTTATGCACTTTGATTCCTCAAAGTACACAGACGAAACGGCGGATACATATGTAACGGCGGCGCGCGGCGCAGAATATCTTTGCCGTACGCTTGAGGTAACAAAGCCGGATATAAAGACGATAAGCACGGACGGATATATAATAAAGACCGAAAACGAGTTTGAGGAAGGTATCGATACCGGAATAAAGAAAACCGAGTACACCGTAACCGTATCGAGCGACAATCCGACGATAAAAATGTCAAATGACGAGGGCGGATCGCTTAAAAAGGCGTTTTCGGCAGATATAACAAAAGCGAACGAAAATAATATTGTTAAGGCGTGCGCGCCGACATACAACAAGGCAAACGGCGGCGAAACGGTGAGATATGTAAAAATAGGAAATCTTAACTATACCGAACCCGCGCTTGGCGTTGACGATATAAATGCGACATATGCCGACGAGATTAACCCCGCAGAGTACAGCGAAACCTTTACATTTAACTATGACGCCGATTACAGGGTATTTGACCCGGATAAGGCAGCACACAGCGTTGGCAAAAAAGAGGCGAAAAACGCGATAGTTAAATTCACGGGCGATACGGTGGAAAAGCAGGATATAACGGACGATACCTTTACGCAGGCATACGTTATGGAGCTTATCAAAAACAGCGAATATACCGGAAGCCCGCTTACAACGGGCACAGACGACAACTTCTTCCAGTTTGAATATAATGTAGGTGATTACGGCAAAAAGGGCGACATCATGGCGTTCAGTTTCTACATTAAGAATGAGTCGGAAAGCGGCACAAATCCTGCCAAAAGACTTGTAATAACCGGTAACGAAAACGCAGCAAGTGACAGGTGGACCAGTCCGTCAAACTCATACGCGATTGAGAATGAAAACATGGATTCGCTGTCGAATGACGGAAAGTGGGTAAGAGCCGTTTATCTTTCTAACATAAACGAAAAGAACGGAAGTATTCCGACAACACAGTGGCTCAGAATAAGTATTGCGGCTGACGGCTCACAGGATAACAAGATTTATATTGCCGAGCCGAAGTGTACGGTTATAAAAAGAGCTGAGGTTAAATATCCCGAGGCAGAGTTCAGAACAAATGATGCAAGACGCCGTATAGCGGGTGAATATCTTGCAAAGACAGCGGATATATCGGCGGTAACCGTTTACGAAAACACTGTTGAAGTTCCTTCGGGTCAGACCTCGGTAACAGTAAAGGGCAGAGAGGCAAACATAAACAAAATTACTCCTGTTTCAAAGAATGGTGATATTCCGTTTACCATTACGAATAAGGGCAACGGTGAATATGAGATTACTCCGGTTGCAATAGGATATAACAAGGTTGACAGTACAAAAGGATTTAAACAGGGTGTAAGAAGAAATAAGTATGTATATGACGGAACTCCCGACAGTGCGTTTATAGACTATGATTATGAAAAGGGTTTAACAAGTGTTGTTACAATGGGCGGAAGTAACTATAATAATAACACAAAGACTATTAAAAACTCCGCTATGACAGGCTCACCCCTTACACTTATCACAGAGCTTGACGAGAATGTAAGCGTAACCTTTACAAAGGACAAAGCGGCGGTAAGCGCGGGTAACTACGCATCCGAGCCGGACGGCAGCGCTTACTCGCTGACCGTAAGCGGAAACTACTTCCTTTCGGTTTACAAGCTGATGCTTGCGGCATATACCGAGGGCGGCTCGCTTGTTGCGACAAGTCCCGCGGTAGGATTCCGCAAAAATGCTGCGACGGCAACGATTGAGGGTCTTAAAAATGACGGAACGCTGAAGTTTAAAGCGTTCGTATGGGAAGGTCTTATGCCGATTACGCAGGCAGCGGAAATCAATGCTAATGCGGTAGGTATTCCGGTTATTATCAGATAATCAAACAACAAAACGTCACGCGGGGCGGCGAACGCCGCCCCAAAGGCGCACAGGAGCCGAATATTGCTTTCGGCTCTCATGCGTTTAAAAAATAAAATGACGGTTGAATTTTTAAATTTTACAGAATCAGAGAGGAAGTCATTATGAGGAAAAAACATAAAATTCTTGCCGTACTGACAGCAGTTGCGACTATTTTGGTGCAGCTGCATTTGTCATCTTTTGCGGCGGGCGCGAAAAGCGGCGCAAAGCTGATTTTCGGAAGCGCGACAGAGCCGACTGCGCTTTATCATAATGTTAATAACAGTCTTAGAACGGTAAACGGCGGTGCGGTTTTCTACTACGGCTATAACAGAACAGACGCAAAAACGAACTACGGCGAGGGACTGTTCACAGACGGTTGGGAATACATCTGCCGCGGCAGCGGCAGCATGAGTTATGAATACTCGTGGAACTCGCTGCAGGCGCACTTTCCCGTATTTTCCGAAATGTCGGCGGAGGATGCGGTGTACCTTTCGTTTTGGTACCGCTCACACTCCGAGTTTGCCGACCCGAACGATGCGGCGGTAACGCTAAGCGGCGAGGAAACAATGCCGTATCTTCGCTGCAACAACAAAAACTACGCAATGTACGACTTGACCTGCGGCAAGGCGAGCGGCTCGGACGGCTGCGTGACCTTCAAACCGGACGATGAGTGGCACAAGGTTGAGTATTATATCCCCGCAAAGAGCATAACGGGCAGCAAAACCCTTCAGTTCTGGATTTGCATGATGCAGATGAACAAGGCTTGCAAAATAGATTTTACGGGATTTACATATGCGCTGCTTGATATGCCGAGCGGCGCGCAGACAAGCAATGACGC
>URZD01000049.1 GCA_900552305.1 uncultured Eubacteriales bacterium | reverse complement strand
GACAGAGATCTTTCTCTTCTGCGCGATGTAGCAGCGTACAATCTGATTTACACCCGGCGGCAGCTCGTCGCTGTTCTCGCGTGTAAATACCTTTACGTCAACAATTATACCGTACTCGCCGTGCGGAACTTTAAGCGACGTATCACGCACCTCGCGTGCCTTTTCTCCGAATATTGCGCGGAGCAGCCTTTCCTCTGCGCTAAGCTCGGTTTCGCCCTTGGGCGTAACCTTTCCGACAAGAATGTCGCCTGCGGCAACCTCTGCACCTACGCGGATAATACCTCTTTCGTCAAGGTCGCGGAGCGCGTCCTCGCCGACATTCGGAATATCACGTGTGATTTCCTCCGGTCCGAGCTTGGTGTCGCGGGATTCTACCTCGTATTCCTCGATATGAATGGATGTAAGTATATCCTCCTTAACAAGTCTTTCGTTTACAAGCATAGCGTCCTCGTAGTTGTAACCTTCCCATGTCATAAATCCGATAAGGATGTTACGTCCGAGTCCGATTTCGCCGTTCTGAGTCGAAGGGCCGTCGGCTATGATGTCGCCCGCCTCAACTCTTTCACCCTGTTTTACTATAGGACGCTGGTTAATGCACATACCCTGGTTGGAGCGTGTGAATTTAATCAGTTTATATCTGTCTGTCTCGCCGCCGTCCGTCTTTATCTCAATCTGACGCGCGGAAACCTTTGATACAACGCCGCTGTTTTTGGCAAGAATACAAACGCCGGAATCCTTTGCCGCCTTGTACTCCATGCCCGTACCGATAATCGGCGATTCGGGTGAGAGCAGCGGAACTGCCTGACGCTGCATATTAGAACCCATAAGCGCACGGTTAGCATCGTCGTTTTCAAGGAACGGAATCATCGCGGTAGCGATTGACGTAACCTGTCTCGGCGATACGTCCATGTAGTCAACTCTGCACTTGCCGGGCTCCGCCGAAACCTCAAGAAATTCGTCTTTGTATCTCGTAACGACCTTCTTTGCAACAAACTTGTTGTTCTCGTCAAGAGCCTCGTTCGCCTGTGCAACGTAAAAGCCTTCCTCGGTATCTGCCGCCATGTACTCAACATCGTCGGTTACACAGCCTGTTTCCTTGTCAACCTTGCGGTACGGCGTTTCGATAAAGCCGTATTCGTTTACCTTTGCAAAGCCGCTCAGCGAGTTAATAAGACCGATGTTCGGACCTTCCGGTGTCTCTATCGGGCACATACGTCCGTAGTGAGAATGGTGAACGTCACGAACCTCAAATCCGGCTCTCTCTCTTGAAAGACCGCCGGGTCCCAGCGCGCTAAGACGTCTTTTATGCGTCAGCTCGCCGAGGGGGTTAATCTGATCCATGAACTGCGACAGCTGCGACGATCCGAAGAATTCCTTTACCGCAGATGTTACGGGTCTTATATTGATAAGGGTCTGCGGCGTGATAACGTCGAGATCCTGTGTCGACATTCTTTCGCGTACAACACGCTCCATACGCGCCAGACCGATTCTGAACTGGTTTTGCAGAAGCTCGCCCACGCTGCGCAGTCGGCGGTTGCCGAGGTGGTCGATGTCATCAACCGTGCCTACGCCCGCGTCAAGGTTGCCCACATATGAGATTGACGCGATAATGTCGTCAATAAGTATATGGCGCGGAATAAGCTCGTCGCGTCTTTCACGGAGAGCATTTTTGAACTCGTCCGAGTTCACGTCGGGGTACTCGTTCATTATTTCTTTAAGAACGCTGTACCTTACTCTTTCGTTTATTTCATAGTCACGGGGGTTGTAATCGACAAAATCGCGAAGGTCAACCATGCCGTTTGATATTACCTTTGTTACACGCTCGTCATCAACTCTGATGTTTACCGCGTTGATGTTTGCAACCTCCAGTGCGTGAGCCATTTCCGCGGTAATGATTTCGCCTGCGGAAACAATCAACTCGCCCGTTTCGGGGTTGACCAGAGTGTCAGCCGAGACATGACCGACAATACGCGCGGAAAGTCTGAGCTTTTTATTGAATTTATATCTTCCGACTCTTGCAAGGTCGTATCTTTTCGGGTCGAAGAAAAGGTTGGTAATAAGCGATTTTGCACTTTCGACCGTGGGCGGCTCGCCCGGACGCAGCTTACGGTAGATTTCGAGAAGACCCTCCTCAACCGTCTTTGTTGTGTCCTTTTCCATGGTTTTCATAAGGCGCTCGTCCTCGCCGAAAAGCTCCGTAATCTCCGCGTCGGTGCCAAAACCGAGCGAACGGATAAGAACGGTAATAGGGGTTTTGCGCATCTTATCTATTTTCACATGGAATATATCGTTACTGTCCGTTTCGTATTCAAGCCATGCGCCGCGGTTAGGTATAACCTGTGACGAATAGAGCTTTTTGCCTATCTTGTCAAACTTTTCGGCAAAGTACACGCTGGGGGCGCGGACAAGCTGGCTGACGATAACGCGCTCCGCACCGTTGATTATAAATGTACCGGACGGCGTCATAATCGGGAAATCACCCATATAGATTTCCTGCTCTTTAACCTCGCCGGTTTCCTTGTTTATAAGTCTAACCTTAACTCTGAGAGGTGCGGCGTACGTTGCGTCACGCTCTTTACATTCCTCGATGTCGTATTTCGGCGTCATGTCGATACGGTAGTCGATAAACTCCAGAACGAGATTTCCCGCATAGTCCGCGATTGGCGATACGTCGTGAAAAACCTCCTTAAGACCCTCCTTTATAAACCAATCATACGAGTCTTTCTGGATTTCGATAAGGTTGGGCATTTCGATTACTTCCCTGATCTTACCGTAGCTCATTCGGGTGTTTTTGCCATGTTTCACCGGATGTACCATAAAACTAATCACCTCTTCGTAATATTTACGGCTTTTTAAGACGCCGTATTGTATCTAAAAGCTGCATAGCGATTCATTTTTGTTTCTTATATGCAAAAATGGTAAATATTTAACAAAAATATTCTAAACACCTATTGCAATTTTCATACATTTGTGGTATACTATGAAAAAGTAAGGGTAAAATATCCGAAAACGCCTTTAAAAATCAGTGTTTTTGACGGATAGAAAAACTCCGCAAATCATAGTTTCACAAAGGTGAATTTTTGAAAATACGCAAAAATATGCACTATAAACAGATAAGTATTATATCACGAAAAGTCAAGTTTGTCAATGGCTTTTGGAAATTTTGCGCAAAAATAATTTTTTTACCGTTTTCGGGTAAAATTTTGTTTGATTTTGTTTTCAAAGCACCGGGTCGGATTTTGCCCGGCGCTTTATTATTTTAACAAAAATTTACGGACGCCGGCAGACATACGCCGTGTGTTTTTAATGTGCGCATTGCGCGGGAGGGCAGTCTATATGAATTTATCAAACCCGTCAGAGCTTAAAAATATTATCGAGACATACGGCTTTTCTTTTTCAAAAGGCCTCGGTCAGAATTTTCTTATTGACAGCGGCATTCTGGAGAGCATAGTTGACGGCTCCGGCGTTGACGCGGAGTGCGGCGTTCTGGAAATCGGACCCGGCGCGGGTACGCTCACGCGGGCGCTTGCGGCGCGGGCAAAAAAGGTTGTCGCGGTGGAAATCGACAAAAAGCTCATGCCGCTGCTCGGCTACACTCTAAACGGCATAAAAAACGCAAGCGTTATAAATGACGATATTCTTGCGGTCGATTTAAAGCAGCTTGCGGCGCGTGAATTTAAGGATATGCCGTTTCGCGTTGTTGCAAATCTTCCTTATTATATAACAACGCCGATTATAATGAAGTTTTTGGAGGAAGAAATTCCGGTAAAATCGCTTACCGTAATGATACAAAAAGAGGTTGCCGAGCGCATGGCGGCAAGTCCCGGGGGCAAGGACTACGGCGCTCTTTCCGCCGCGGTACAGTTTTACACAAAGCCCCGGATTATCTGCCGTGCCGAACCGCACTGCTTTATACCGCAGCCAAAGGTTGCCTCTGTCGTAATCAGACTTGACGTTTTGGAAAAGCCGTCGGTCGATGTTAAAGATAAAGATATGTTCTTCAGAGTAATCAAGTCGGCGTTCGGTCAGCGGCGCAAAACTCTGGTCAACGCGCTTTCGCACAGTCCGTACGTCAAGGCGGAGAAGGCGGACGTTATCTCTGCGGTCGGAGCAATGGGTCTGGACCCAAGCATCCGCGGCGAAAAGCTCAGCCTTGCGGAATTTGCAAGGCTTACGGATATTTTAACGGGAGCTGCCCACTGATATAAGGTATACCGCGTTCAGCTCCCGTGAGCCTTACTCCTTTTATAATTCCTTGCATACATTTTGGGCGATATTCCGAATCTCTTTTTAAATGCTCTCAAAAAGTTTGAAACCGAGGTAAATCCACATTCAAAGCACAAATCCGTGCTTGTTATATCACTGTTTTCAAGGAGCCGCACAGCGTACTCCAGTTTTAAATTCGTCAGGTAATCGGAATATGTGCAGCCGACCCCCTTGTGGAAAAGCTCGCTGAAATAATTCGGGCAAAATCCCGCAACCGTTGCCGCCTTTTCAAGCGACGGATTTTCGCGGAAGTGCATATGAATATACAAAAGCACCTTTTTCACCGACGCGTCATACTGCTGCTCCGCAATACGCTCCGGCTTAAAGCTCCGCATAAGCGTGAAAAACAGTACTTCCATAAGATTTTTTATGTATCTGTCCCTAAAAACCAAATTACCGCTGTATTCGTCAAGCATCATATCCGTAATAAATACGACCTTTTTCAAAACCTCCTCAGACAGCTGCACGACAATGTTTTTCCGCTGATTCAAAAGCATTGCCACAAACTCGTCCGAAAGAATACTTTCATTAAACATGATATTAAAAAGCCGCAATGGGGTGTCCGCGTGCAGTCCGTGAAAGTCGGTAGGCTTTAAAATATATGCAGTCCCCGCCCTGAGCGGATGCTCTGTGCCGTTAAAGTTCTGATACCCCTCGCCGTCAAGGATTATATCTATCTCAAAAAAATCATGCCAGTGCAGCGGGAACTCCTTTTCTATGCACTTCTTTGACATTGTTACCGTATCACTAATAAGATTTTTGGACTCAAGATGCAAAATAGACTCCAATCCCTATACCTCCCCACCGTTAATATACGCTCCTCATTTTCTCAAATATTACTGTACAAAAATAATTATTGTAAACCGGTTTTCACTTAAATTTTACACTCCGAAATCCCATTGTTTAAGCATTTACCTTTTTTTACCTTTTTCGAGTTATTATCACAAATTATTTTGCGCAGCCTGTGGATAAAGTTGATAACTCTGTTGATAACCTATATAATAGGGTTGTCCTATCCACATAAAAAAGTGAATGCATATACACTTATCCACTGTTAGTTTACATAATTCTGTAAATTTTATCGGACAAGCTGCAAATTTGGTCTTGACATCCTTCTGCTTTTTCTATCTCAAATCAGCAAATTTTTCCATTTTTTTCTTTACGCGCTGGAGCGCATTATCTATTGATTTCGGAGTGCGATTCAGACTCTGCGCGATTTCCTGATAGGATTTTCCGTCAAGGTACATCGAAAGCGCCTTTTTTTCAAGCGTGCTTAAAACCTCATCAATTTTGTCACCGAGCAGCTCCGTATTTTCCTTGCTTATAAACAGTCTTTCCGGGTCGGTTTCGGAGGTACCCTTTATCATTTCGCAGAGCGCGCTCTCCGAATCGTCGTCAAACATGGGACTGCTGAGCGAAATATACGAATTAAGCGGAATATGCTTTTGCCTGTTTGCCGATTTTACCGCGGTTATTATCTGACGTTTTACGCACAGCTCCGCAAAGCCGCGGAAGGTCGTGTGCCGCCCCGCGTCAAAATCCCGTATAGCCTTAAACAGTCCGATCATGCCCTCCTGAATGATATCCTCCTTGTCCGCGCCTACAAGGAAATACATTCTTGCCTTTGCGCGTACAAGATTTTTATACCGCGCGAGAAGGCACTCTGTCGCCGCCTTGTCCCCGGCGGCGGACAGCTCAACAAGAGCCTCATCGGACATTGAATCATAGTTCGGCTTTTCTGCTTCGTTCATGGCTTTTCCTCCTCCGCTTGTGTTTCCGTTACATCTGAAAAACGGCTTTTTAATGCCGCTGTTGCACAAATTTCCCGTAAAAACCGAAAACGGGGGCGCCGCGGCAGCGCAGCACCCCCGAATATGCCTGTTAAATAAGCGCAAGCGTCTCTCTTGCAATCATAAGCTCCTCATTTGTCGGAATGAGCATAACCTTCACCTTTGAGTCGGGCGCCGAAATAACCGTTTTCTTGCCTCTTACATCGTTCGCATTGTCATCAATCTTAACGCCGAGGTAACCAAGATAATCCTCGCAAATCGCCTTGCGGATTGCCTTGTCGTTCTCGCCCACGCCCGCGGTAAACGCAATCGCGTCAACGCCGTTCATCGCAGCGGCATACGCGCCGACATACTTTGCAGTTCTGTACTTGAACGCGTCAAGAGCCGCCGCAGCCTGGTGGTTACCCCCGTCAGCCGCTTTGCCTACATCGCGGAAGTCGGATGAAACGCCGCCGCTCATACCAAGTATACCGGACTTCTTGTTAAGAATATTGAGCATCTCGTTTATATCGATATTTTCGTGGTTACAGATAAACTGAAGCACAGCCGGGTCAACATCGCCGGAACGCGTTCCCATAATAAGACCCTCAAGCGGCGTAAGCCCCATCGAGGTGTCTACACACTTGCCGCCGACCGACGCGGAAACGCTTGCTCCGTTGCCAAGGTGACATACGATGACCTTTGCAGTTTTGGGGTCAAGTCCGCCGAACGAGATTGCCTCACGCGATACAAACATATGGCTTGTACCGTGAAAACCGTATCTGCGCAGCTTATATTTTGTGTAATACTCATACGGAATCGCATAAAGATACGCTTTTTCGGGCATAGCCATACCAAAAGCCGTATCGAATACCGCAACGTTCGGCTTGCCCGGCATTGCAGCCTCGCACGCCTCTATTCCTATAAGGTTCGCGGGATTGTGGAGCGGGCCGAGGTCAAAACACTCTCTTATAACCCTCTTTACGTCCTCGTCAACCTTGATTGATTCTGTGTAAATATTTCCGCCATGAAGAACACGGTGACCGATTGCGTTTATCTCGTTTACATCCGCAATCACACCATGCTCCGCATCTGTAAGCGCGTCAAGCACAAGCTTTATTGCCTCCTTATGCGTTTCCATAGGAGCCGTCTTCACGTACTCGTCCTTTCCGGACGGCTTGTGAGTGAGCTTTGAGCCGTCAATGCCTATTCTTTCGCAAAGTCCTTTAGCAAGAATACTCTCCGTTTCCATATCGATAAGCTGATATTTAAGAGATGAGCTTCCGCAGTTTACTACAAATATTTTCATACATTTTCTCCTTTTTCTTGATTTGATACGCTTAGTCCATCTGCGCCTGTACACAGGTGATTGCAACAACGCCCACGATGTCGTCCGCGCTGCAGCCTCTTGAAAGGTCGTTAATCGGCTTTGCTATACCCTGTGTAACCGGACCGTATGCCTCCGCCTTCGCAAGCCGCTGAACCAGCTTATAACCGATGTTGCCCGCGTCAAGGTCCGGGAATATAAGTACGTTTGCTTTTCCCGCAACCGCGCTGCCCGGTGCCTTTGAGCTGCCCACCGACGGAACGATTGCCGCGTCAAGCTGAAGCTCGCCGTCAACCTTAAGCTCCGGGTTGTTCTCCTTGCATATTCTTGTTGCCTCGACAACCTTTGTTACATCGTCATGCTTTGCGCTGCCCTTGCTTGAATGTGAGAGCATTGCAACAAGCGGCTCCTCGCCGGTCAGGTATGCAAACGACTCCGCAGAGCAGGCGGCAATCGCCGCGAGCTTCTCCGGGTCGGGGTTTTGCTCCAGTCCGCAATCGCTGAACACAAACGTGCCGTTCGCGCCGTATTCGCAGTCCGGAACAACCATTACAAAGAAAGCCGACACAAGTTTTACGCCCGGCTTGGTCTTTATTATCTGAAGACTCGGTCTAAGCGTATTCGCCGTTGAGTGGCAAGCGCCCGAAACAACGCCGTCAGCGTCCCCCGCCTTAACCATAAGGCAGGCATAATACATATAATCGCCGAGCGCCTGTTTCTTAGCGTCCTCATATGTAAGTCCCTTTGCCTTTCTAAGTTCGACAAAAAGATTTATGTATTCCTCTGTTTTTTCATAGGTAAACGGATTTATGATTGTCGCGCCGCTTATATCGTAACCCTTGCCATTCTCTGCAATTTCCTCTGGCGTACCTATTATAATAAGGTTTGCGATTCCCTCCTTCAGGATTTTCTCCGCCGCTTCAAACGTCCTTTTATCCATGGACTCCGGCAAAACAACGGTCTTTTTATCCGCCTTTGCTCTTGCCTTGATTGATTCTAAAAACTTGCTCATTTCTACGCCTCCGTATTCAATTCGTAAAACTACGTTTGGTTTTATTATACAACAAAAAAACTCCTTATGCAAGGAATTTAAGAAATTTTATTGACATTTTTGTATATTTTCCGACAAAACGCGGAATTTTAGTGTACAATAAACAACAAAAGGGATGCAAAATGCTCGGATTGCAAATCAAAAAGCATTTTTATCCGAATATTTTTGCATCCCCGCATATTTACTTTTTCAACATAGGTTTAAGATACTTGCCGGTATACGATTTTTTAGACCGCGCAACCTTCTCCGGCGTGCCGCAGACAACGATTTCGCCGCCGCCGCTTCCGCCCTCGGGACCCAAGTCGATTATATAGTCCGCCGTCTTTATTACGTCAAGGTTATGCTCGATAACCACAACCGTGTTGCCCGTATCAACCAGCTTTTGAAGTACCTCTATCAGCTTGTGTACGTCCGCGGTGTGCAGACCCGTTGTCGGCTCGTCAAGAATATAAATCGTCTTTCCCGTACTGCGTTTGCTTAGCTCGGTTGCGAGCTTTACCCTCTGCGCCTCGCCGCCCGACAGCGTGGTTGACGACTGACCTATTTTTACATAGCCGAGACCGACATCGCACAGCGTTTGCAGCTTGCGGCGGAGCTTTGGAAGGTTTTCAAAAAACTCCAGTCCTTCCTCGATAGTCATATCAAGCACATCATAAATATTTTTGCCCTTGTAGCGCACCTCGAGCGTTTCGCGGTTGTAGCGCTTTCCGCCGCAGACCTCGCACGGCACATATACGTCCGGCAAAAAGTGCATCTCTATCTTGATTATTCCGTCGCCCATGCACGATTCGCATCTGCCGCCCTTTACGTTAAAGCTGAATCTTCCCGCCTTGTAGCCGCGCGTCTTTGCGTCGCTTGTCGACGCAAACAAATCGCGTATATCGTTGAAAAGTCCTGTATATGTCGCGGGATTGGAGCGCGGCGTTCTGCCTATCGGCGACTGGTCGATGTCGATAACCTTGTCAAGGAACTCCAGTCCCTTTATCTCGCGGTACTTGCCCGGCTTTTGCTTTGCACGGTTAAGCTCGTTTGCCAAAACCTTGTATATCACCTCGTTTACAAGCGAGCTTTTACCGCTGCCCGAAACGCCCGTAACACAGGTAAACGTACCGAGAGGAATTTTGACGTTTACATTTTTAAGATTATTCTGCGCCGCGCCGACTACCTCAAGGAAGCTGCCGTTGCCCTCGCGCCGCACAGCGGGTACGGGTATCTTCTTTTTGCCGCTGAGGTACAGACCCGTCTGCGAATTTTCGCACTTCTTTATATCATCGACCGTACCCTCCGCCACAACATAGCCGCCGTGAACGCCCGCTCCGGGACCGATGTCTATTATGTGATCCGCCGCGTACATGGTGTCCTCGTCATGCTCCACCACGATAAGCGTGTTTCCGAGGTCGCGCAGCCTTTTCAGCATATCTATCAGCTTTTGGTTGTCGCGCTGATGCAGTCCGATACTCGGCTCGTCAAGAATATACAAAACTCCCATAAGTCCCGAGCCTATCTGACTCGCAAGGCGTATGCGCTGCGCCTCACCGCCCGACAGCGTACCGCTTGACCGCGACAGCGTAAGGTATTCCAGACCCACGCTCACAAGAAAGCTGAGCCGCTCGCGGATTTCCTTCAAAATCTGCTTGCCTATAATCTGCTCGCGCTCGGTCAGCTCCATATTATCAAAAAATTCCGCCGCCTCAGACACGGACATCCTTGATACCTCATCGATATTAAGCCCCTTTACCGTAACCGCAAGGCTCTCCTTCTTCAGGCGCGAGCCGCCGCACTCCGGGCACGGCATATTGTACATAAGCTCCTCTATCTCACGCTTTGCCCAATCCGAGTTTGACTCGTTATAGCGCCTGTGAAGGTTATTTATAACTCCCTCAAACCGCGAATACTGAACGCCCTTTGCGTACTTGCGGTCGTAAAAAAGCTCTATCTTCTCGTTTCCTGTGCCGTAAAGAATTATGTTCTGTATCTTTTCGGGCAGCTCGCCGAACGGCGTGTCAAGACTGAAATTGTACCTTGCCGCAAGTCCGTTGTAATACATTGCGGAGATGCTGTTCGGGTCGGTGCCGCTCCAGCCGCTTGCGTTTATCGCGCCGGCGTGAATACTTTTTGTCTTATCGGGAATTACCCTGTCTGGGTCGATTATCTCAACGCTGCCAAGACCCATACAGTGCGGACACGCACCGTACGGAGTGTTGAACGAGAACATTCTCGGTGTAAGCTCCTCTATGCTTATGCCGCAGTCCTCACAGGCATAGTTCTGGCTGAACAAAAGCTCGCGCTCCGTGTCCGGCAGCTGTATAACCACCAGACCGTTAGCCATTTTAAGCGCGGTTTCGACCGAATCGGTCAGTCTTTTTTCTATTCCCTCGCGGACAACAAGCCTGTCCACCACAATCTCAATATTATGCTTTTTTTGTTTGTCAAGCACGATTTCATCCGCGCCCGGGTCGTATTGTTCTCCGTCAACGCGCACACGCACAAACCCGTCCTTTGCCGCCCTTTCAAAAACCTTTGTGTACTCGCCCTTTCTGCCGCGAACAACCGGCGAAAGCACCTGTATTTTTGTCTTGTCTTCAAGCGCCATGACGGAATCGACTATCTGATCCACCGACTGCGCCTTTATCTCCTTGCCGCACTTAGGGCAGTGCGGAATACCTATGCGCGCGTACAAAAGCCTTATATAGTCGTATATTTCCGTAACCGTTCCGACGGTCGAACGCGGGTTTTTGCTCGTTGTTTTCTGGTCGATTGAAATAGCGGGCGAGAGTCCCTCTATCGCCTCGACATTCGGTTTCTCCATCTGACCCAAAAACTGCCGCGCATATGCCGACAGCGATTCCACATATCTGCGCTGACCCTCGGCGTATATCGTTTCAAACGCAAGCGATGACTTGCCCGAACCGCTCAAACCCGTCAGCACGACAAATTTATCCCTCGGTATCCTTACGTCAATATTTTTGAGGTTGTTTTCCTTCGCACCTCTTACCGTTATATATTTCTGCATTTTCTTTTCTATTCTCCCTTCAAGCGAAAAGACGGCTATTTACTTTCCCTTTTTATCGTTTTCCGCCTCTATTCGCCTTATCTCATCACGCAGCTTAGCCGCAAGCTCGAACTGCAAAAGCTCCGCCGCCTTTTTCATCTCGGTTGTCAGCTCCGCAATCGTCTTTGCGGTGACATCGGCGGGTGTTTCCGCAGCCGCCGTTTTGCGCCTGCCGCCCGCCTTCGCGGTCGGCGACGCGGTTGCCTCGATTATTTCGTGAACGTCCTTCTTTATCGTCTTTGGAATTATTCCGTGCTCCTCGTTGTATGCCGACTGAATCCCGCGGCGGCGCTCCGTTTCCGAAATCGCCCTCTGCA
>URZD01000048.1 GCA_900552305.1 uncultured Eubacteriales bacterium | reverse complement strand
GTATCACTGCCCGCATAGCGGTAAAGCTGTGCGTCCGCCCAATACATCATCCCGTATTCGTTCTGCTCTCCGAGTGATGACACGCCGCCCGGTATGATACTGTAATCCTCCTCGTCATAGCTCATTGGGAACGCCTCGTATACCAAAGCGCGGTTTGCAATACTGAACGAGGTTTCCGTACGTTCCTTGTTCCACGGGTCGAGTACAGTTGTGTACGCAAGCTGCCTTGATCCGACGCTCATCCGCATGTTTCCCCTGTTTCTCCACGTATCAAGATTGAAATTACTTATCATGTGCAGCTTGCAGTCAGGGTTATCCTCCGGCACTGACGGAACGATTACTGTTTTTACAAGTCCTTCGGGATTTGTCTCATAGTATATGATTTTTCGTGATGCCGCCCTTGATTTTATGCTGTCTGTAATCCAGTTGCGCTGAAGCAGCTGAAAATTCGCGGCATTGTTTGTCGACCACAAATGCCAGTCGGTCATCGGGTCCGACGGCTGGTCCGTTATCAGGTTTACCGCCGGAATCTTTGTAACCTCGGAGCCGTTGTATGCCCTTACCTTTTTCATTGTTTCATACGTCCGCACCTTGCCGTCTGAATCCAGTATCCTCATCTGTACCGTATCTCCGTCAAGCGCGTTATCCTTTATACCCGCATTAAGCAAAAGTCCGTACGACGACTTTGACTCCCCTTTAAGGTATCCCGCAATCCTGCCTTGATAGTCAAGCAGAAGTGTTACCTCACTGTTTGCCGGTATCATGGCCGAATACAGCGAACGCACAGGCTCATAGCCCTTTCCGTCAATGTACAGCTTGTACCGCCCGTCATCCTGCGGCAAAATGTAATCCTCGCCGTCTTTTTCCGCTGCTGCCGCTCTTTCAACCTTTACACCGGCAAGGTAGAGCCGGAGAGGATAAACGCCGCTTTTAGCCTCGTTGTCAATCCTTATATTCGTTATATTCTTGACCTTGTCGTTTACCTCATATTCAAAGCTGATTTCCGACCACTTATTTGCGGGAATCGTGCCGACCGAGGATTCTGCTCCCGGTTTTCCCGACTGATAACCCGGCTGTTCAACACTTTTCCACGGCTCAATCAGCCACATCCGATAATTCACATCCTGATACTGGTCAATTCCCTCTGTTGAAAGGTTACCGCCGACCTCAACAATCTCGCTTGGGAACACCCACGCGGTTATTCTGATTTTATCGCCCTTTTTAACACGGTGATTGTTGAACAGTCCCAGCGGCTGTATTGAAGTTGACGGAACGGGCGTTCCGCTTGTTCCCTTGCCGTCGTCCGACCAGTGCCGACTCAAATAAAACAGCTTGTTGTTTTTAATTATCTCCGGCATATCAACCGTCATATCTCCGCTTGTATCAGCATCAACAATTCTGCTGTTCTTTCCGATTATCCACTTTCCGCCGCCTCCGTCTGTTCCGATTTTAACCTTTCTGCCGTTTTCCGCAGCCTTTTCGGCTTCAAATCCCCATATCGCATATGTCGGCGCTTTGTTGCCCTTTGTTACCGTAAAACCGTCCATATCCGTTTCAGAAATCGTTTGGTACTCCGTCGGCATAACCGTACCTGCCGGCGGCGCGTCCGTACTGCCCGAAAGGCTTTGCACTCTCTCAACCTTACCGGTTACTCTCGCCTTGCTTCTGTAAATCCGATACAAAAGTCCGTCACTTGACTCGTACACCGAAATTACATCGCCTATCATAATGTCGCCCATACTGCCGAGCCGTTTTCCCGTATCTCCGTCATACCAGAATACCCGTTTGTCCGCTCCCTTGTCCGAGGACAAATCAAGCTCGCCGCGCTGTGTTCCCGCCGCCGTGTATATGTCATAGGCAATCAGGTCCCGCTCCGCATTGGTGTCCGCAACAACATACGCACTGTAATTTTCCATAAAAAGTACGTCACGCCTTCCGCCTGAGGAGTTTTTCAGAAGCACAAACTGTCCCTGCTTCATATGCTCATCAATAAACCGCTGCAGCTCCGCCGCACCCGAAACCTCCTCCGCCCTGCCGTTGTAGTAAACTGTCGGCGCGGTAACGCTTGCATTCTTTTCACGATTGCCGTTCTTTTCGTAATATTTAATCTCTATATTAAAGCTCTCGTCCACATTCACCGCCGTAACGTCATCAAAATCAACCTTCGTACGGCTTATTTTATCGGTTTGCGGAAAAAATGCAATTATTTTTCCCTCGTCACTGTTCTTTTCCTTTTTAACGTAAAAATCCGCGTAGTAACCGAGGTAAAGATCAACATCAACCTCCGTTTTGTATTTCTCACCGCTGATACATACCTCGTCCTCCGCCAGATTCATGTCCGCCGCAGCAGAGGCATAGTTCGCCGTAACAGTACCGCTTTTTTTCTCCGTGTCATGATATTCGCCGAGTGCGCACACGCCGTCCGAAACCGCGGCATAGCTGCCTGCGCCGTAGGCCTTTATCTCCATCAGATCGACCTCGAGCGCATTATACACCATTTTTGCGAGCTTTTGTCTTTCAAGCGGTGCATCACCGTTCTCCGGGAGACTTACCCCGTCAAATATTCCAAGCTCCTTTGCGACCGTCATGTACCCTGTGGGATAGCCGCCCCTGTCCTGCGCCTTTGGTTCATAGCCAAGAGCACAGACAAGTATCTTTGCCGCCTGTCCTGCCGTAACATATTCCTCCGGAGCAAAGGTTCCGTCCCCGTTACCGCTCGCAAGTCCCAATGCTGATGCCGCATCAATGTACGGCTTCGCCCAATACTCCTCAGCCACATCGCGGTAGCCTGCGTCTGAGCCGCCGATTCCGTTCGAATCAATTCCGAGAAATCTGACCGTAACCGCACTCATCTCCGCACGGGTTACGCTATCCTCCGCATTGAAACCGTCATCTGTCTTTCCCTGCATAATTCCCAGTGCAGAAAGAACTGTGACAGCACGCTCATATGCCGTGTCAACCCCTTTTTCATTCTCTGCACCGAATACAGACAATGTAAATGATGACATTGCTATGCTGAATACCAATATAATGCAAAGGGTTCTTTTTATACTCATTCTTTTTGCTCCTTTTCAGCTTTTTAAAATTGTGACCGCCGCAGAATCCGCGGCATTGTGCCGCCGTCAAAAGCGGCGGCAGCACCGATACCGCGTCACGATTTACTCAGCCTTTGTCAGTCCGATAATTCCTGCCTGCGGTTTAAGTGTAGTCATATCCCAAACATACGCGCATACCTTATCCGCCTTTGCTGCCCCCGTTACGCTGAACGGACTTACCTCGCCGTTTGCATCAAGTATGTCGCAGCCGAGGAAGGTGTTGCCCTCGTATGCCGCAACCATAACCTTTGAGCCTTCCGAAGCTCCGGCGTTGCTTGCGTAAATCTCGCCTGATGCGTTTCCGTTTGCGTCCGCTGTGTACCAGCCGCCGTTTTCAAGCTTTTCTACGGTTATGCCAGCAAGATAAATTTCCTGAGGATAAACACCGCCGTCCGTATAGTTGTCTATTCTTACACTGTTGAGAGCCTTGTTTGTATCGTTTACCACATATTCAAGACTTATTTTTGTCCATTCAAGCGGCATCATTGTACCGCTTGCCGCATCACTGCCCGGCGCATGAGAATTTACCGCAGTAACAGTATCGCTGCCCTCCTCCATAAGCCAAATTCTGTAGTTTACGCTCTGATTCTGATTGTCGGCAGCAACACCGCCCATTGTCGCAAGATTTTTTGCATATAACCACGCATCAACTCTTATTTTATCGCCCACACTGACCTTTGACGTATCAAACATATTTCCTGCTATGATTGCCGCCTTGCTTGACGGATGACTGGACCCTGCACCGCCCACGGACGGATACCGTCTGTCAAAATAGAACAGCTTATTATTTTTTGTTATATCGGGAACGGTATCCATATTGTCCGGTACCGAAACAAATTCTGACCAGCAGCCCTGCGTCCATGTGTCATTTCCGCCCGAACCGTTAACGCTATATGTCCGGTCTCCGACGGTTTTATGCGACTTAAATCCGTTCCATACCGCAGCAGCACCTTTTTGATCTACGGTAAATCCGTCCATGTTAATGTTTTCAAGGGTCTTTGTGTATGCCGATTTAACGCTTGTCTGTCTTTCCACCTTAACACCGGCAAGATACAGGTTAAGCGGATATATCCCGTCCTTGCTTCCCGGATAGTTATTTATTTCTATTCCGTTTATGTCCATGTTGCCCGTGCCCGCGGTATATTCAAGGCTCAGCTCCGACCATTTTCCGGCAGGGATTTCGCCGATAAACGTTTCTTTGCTCGGGTCACAGTTTGTGTTATAGCCCGGCTGTTCATTGCTTTTCCACGGCTCGGTCAGCCAGATTCTCGCGCTGACGTTCTGCGTCTGGTCAACACCCGAGTTATTATAGTTCCCCTCACCCTGGCAGATATTTTTCGCGTATACATATGCGGTGATTTTTATCTTATCTCCCGCCGCGATTTTCGTTTTGTCAAACAGATTCAGCGCCTGTATACCGGATTTAATCGAGGTTGGTCTCCACCATCCGTTCAGACCGTTTCCCCTGTTTAAAACAAACAGCTTTCCGTTTTCCGCAATTTCCGGAGCATTTACCGCCAGATCCGCATCTGATGCCACATCGCAAAAACCGCTGTCGGGGCATACAATCCACGGGTCGGCACCGGCATCTGTCTGTACCGTAACGGTTCTTTCATCAACGTTCTTTTCGCCCGCAACCATCCATGAGCCGCTTTTCGTTTTTGTAAAGCCGTCCATGCTTATTTCCGAAACCGTTTCCCACAAAGTCGGTGCGGCAGCCGTATCCTCCGCGCTGACCGCCGCCGGGATAAGCGTTGCCGCAACCGTTCCTGCAACAATGTACGCCGCCACTCTCTTTACAAAACCCCTGCACGTTTTTGTTAACACATTCATTCCTCATTTCCTCCTTAAATATTTTATATTTTATTTTTTCGGATTTTTAAATATTTTGCCTAATCCAAGGTGATTGTAAGCTCGTTTTCATAACCTCTGTGGAATGCCGCCATAGTTGACTTTACCTCTTTGCCGCCGACCGAAACGGTCACGTCATAATCACCGTAAAAGCCTTTTACACTACCCCTTCCGTCCTTGTCGGTAGTTGTGTGTGCATCACGCGTCCACCACTTGTTGTAAAGAAGGTCATTCCACTGATACCACGCCGGCTTTGGATTGAATTTTTCGTCAAACAGCGGAGCCTGATATGTCTGCCAGCCGCTGTACGCGTCCGAGAGCCAAAAACAGGTAAACGCGTTTGCGCCCGGATGGCTGAACACTGCAATAAGGAAATCGCGCACCATATCGCCGCCCCTTAGTCTGCCCTCCTCGGTGTTTTCGTAGTTATACATGGAAAACTCGGTAATCGAAAACTGCTTTTGATATTCGTATGTATAACGGTCATAAAATCTCAGCATATCCGTTATGCCGGTTTTTGTTTCTACAGTACAGTGATTCTGTATTGTCAGCACGTCATAATCGGCATTCATTTCCTGAAAATCATCAAGTATCTCCCAGTATCTTACGTTGCGCAGGTTATTGTCGCACAGCGCAAGGTCAGTACCCTCCGGAAGTATCTCGCGGCACCAATCAAAGATTTTCTTCATATATTTGGTCTTGACGAATTTGTCAAAGGTTACGCGGTTTACCATTTCGTTTGTAACGTCCCATTCGTAAACCTCCGGCTCGGTCGCGGCAATCTTGTTTATATGTTCCTTGACATATTTTTCAAAGGTTGCCCAGTCCATGTCCTCGACCTGATTATTACCGTAAAAGCGGTAAGGACGTATATCGCCGCGCTGTAAAATCGGCATCCATATCGCATGGCCGCGGAAATACTTTATTCCCTGCGACTTTGCGTCGTCCAGTATCCTACGTGAAATCTGCCTGTTGGAATCAAACTGTCCCAGCTTTTGAGCATTGCCGCAGCCCACAGAATTAAAGCATGCAGCTATATTTGCCATATCCTTTGCCACAACCCCGCCCTCGTTCGGCTGCCATGAATCGGCATCAAGCATTACGCCGAATTTGAACTCATGCTCGAACATATCGAATCTTACATCGGCGTCCGGCACGGGGTTTCCGTCCTTATCGCGGACAACTACCTTAAAATCGCCCTTGCGTACCTTTTCGATTCTGTCAAGAGCCTCTTTTCTCCACGGCGCGTCCCGCGACAGCTCCGGCTCCATATAGTCTATTTCCGCGTTTGCCTTTTGGAACATCGAAACATCCGCGTCACGGCTGAGCTTTTGCACCTCAAAGCCGCCTATGTCTATTGTCTGAAGGTTAAAGCCTGTGGTAAATCCGATATGGTTTGAGTTTTCAACGCCTGTTGACACATAATAAAACGTATGCCAATCGCCGTTAAACTCCATTGTTGCGCTGACCGATTTTTCCCATGAGCTTTTGTAATCCTCCTCAACGTGCATATACAGCTTTCCGAGTCCTGTATCGACATTTCCGCCCGCCGCGAGCCTTACGTACACCTTTATCAGATATTTATCCGCAGGATCGACATATTCCTCTATACGCTTGCTCGGCTTTACAATATAATCAACCGAGTTTGCGGGAATGTATGTACAGCTGATACGCAGCGCCTTTTTAAACGGCACGGATTCGTCGTCAACCGTCACTTCCTTCCACCAGCCGTTGACGTTTTTGCCCTCGGGTGTGCTTTCAAGAATGTCCTCCATTGTATAGACAACCTCGCCGCTCGGCAGATTGTCATAGTCGATTGCCTCATTTTTTTCCTTTATCAGCTGTTCCTTCGGCACATACTCATGCTCCTGATAGAAAATCAGGTCATCAAGTCGGTTAGATTTTTCAAATTCAGTTTGCACCGGTCTGTGTACGGTTGACACAAGCGGCGCCATACCGGGTTTCAATTCACCGTTGTATTTTGTGCTTTCGGTTGTTGTCTTTGTTACAAGCCGCACCACTCTGCCGAAGGTTTCACGAAGCACATGATAGCCAAGCGCGTCGCCGCAGAACTCAACAGGTATATATGCGGTATCATTGACAAGCTGAGCCGCGGTCGGCAGCTCTGTTTCCGTGCCGTTTTTCAGCGCGGTATTGCTGCCGATTGTGATAACCGCGGAATTATCGCCCTTTGTGCAGGTAACGCGGCTGTTTTCCGCGTCCCATTCGACCTCTGCGCCGAGCGCCGTCATGAACGGTCTTGCGGGAGCCAGAATCTGATAGTTTGCACGCTCTACGGTATACAGAATCATATCATACGTCTGCCACTCGCTGTCGATTTTCAGCTGTGCTTTAAGTCCGCTTGTATTCACGCCCGCAGCTGCCTCCTCCGCCGCGGCGGGTGATACCGATACCGCGGCAAGCATTGCAACCGTAAGCAGAAACGCCGTCAAACGTCTTAATCGTCTCATTCACATCACTCCTTTATGACTTTGTCGGTTATTTTTTGTGATTTTTTATCAGTATAACATCGGTTTTTTCGCCGTTTTCAAGGGAGCCTGCCACCAAAATTTTGTCGCCCTTTTTGTAATCGGGCCATGTTGCAACGCCGAATATTTCGCGTTCCTCATCCCACATAGCCGTAGTGTCATACACAAACAAATCGATTGTCTGCTGTCTTATTGCACTTGTTGCCTTTACATAGCCTGCCGATGCGGAGGAAATCGGTTCATCGGGACGTCCCCAATACCAGCCTCGGATTTTGACTGTACCGTTTCGGCTGTTTGTGTCAACAATTTCGCCGTACGTCAGCGAGCTTCTGTCAAAAAAGCTCGACGCGCTGTCGCCGCGCGTTATGCTGTACGGCTCTAATAGTCCGATTGACTTGCGCCAAATCGGCTCGATATAATCTGCCTCGCCGTTTACCGCAATAATTCTGATTATGTCGCCCGTTTCAAAGGTATCGAGAGCAACATACGGTGTTGTTTGATTTCCCATAACGTCACTCTCGTATGCAACATTGTACGGTGTCTCACCTTCGTAATACATAATATTCTCTTCCGTAAGACGTTCCGAGTCCGCACCAAGGCTTGATACCCAAATGTTTTCAAACAGCCGCAAATCCTTTTTCACCTTGAATGATTTAAGGTTTGTCGAATCGGGATTTCTGTGGGTACGGTAAACATTCAGTATATATCCGTCATCCGTTTCCTCCATATCCTTAAAGACATAGGTCCCTGCCTTAACGCCTTCCTTACCCATGTTTACTCCCCACGGATTGGTGACCATAAAATCAACCGTCTTGCTGCCCGGAAGCCGATAAAGCTGTGCCTGATCCCATTTTCTGCCGCTGACAGAATTGTTTACCCAATAGCCGCTGTCATCTATTTTGTAATCGTCCTCATCATAGTTCTCCGCCCATATGTTAAACCACTTAACATTGCTCGCATAGCAGTACATCGGCTCCGTATAGTCGCTGTAACCGCTGTTCATCAGCCACCTCGGCCAGTATTGCTGAGACAAATAGGTTTTTTTGCCCTCTTTTGCGTCAAAGTTCCTTATCATCTTGATTTTGCTTTCGGGGTGGTCCTCCGGCATTGACGGTACAAGAATTGTTGTAATCTGTCCCTTGCTGTTTGTCTTGTAGTACACCATTTTACGGCTTGCCGCGTCCGAACGTACGCTGTCGGTCAGCCATGTGCGGTCTATACAGACAAAGTTTTCCGCGTTGTTTGTCGACCAAAGATGCCAGTCGGTCATCGGATTTGACGGTTCGTCCGTAATAAGTGTCTCCGCCGCCATTTTCGTCACCTTTCTGCCGTTATAGGCGGTGACCTCCTTTGCCAGTTCGTAGGTTTTTCGGTTGTTTTCGGTATCGAGTATTCTTACCTTAACAACCGTGTCCATACCGCTTTTGTCAATGCCCGCATTAAGCAAAAGTCCGTAGCCCGCGCCGCTTAAGCTCTTTGTATAGCCAACTATCTTACCGTTCAAATCGAGGTATAATGTTACGCTGTTGCCAAGCTCCAGAAGGCTTGACGGAAACGAGCTGACAGGCGTATATTTTTGTCCGTCAATATACACCTCGTATTCCGACGGGTCAACCGGGATTTCGGGGCGCGGCTCCGTATTCGGGTTTCTGCCCGCGTTGGGGTCAACATAACGCTCCGCCTTGATTCCCGCAACATAAAGCATTATGGGATATATCCCCTCCTTGCTGCCGGGATAGTTGTTCATCTCAATTCCGTTTACGTTCATATTGCTGTTTGACGCTGTATATTCAAGGCTCAGCTCCGTCCACTCGCCCGCGGGAATTTCACCGATAAATGTCTCCTTCAGCGGGTCGCAGTTTGTGTTATATCCCGGCTCGGAATTGCTTTTCCACGGCTCTGTCAGCCAAATTCTTGCGCTGACGTTCTGCTTTTGGTCAACGTCCGAATTATTATAGTTGCCCTCGCCCTTACAGATATTTTTTGCGTATACATATGCGGTAATTTTTATCTTGTCGCCGTATTTGATTTTTGTTTTGTCAAACAGATTCAACGCCTGTATACCCGATTTGACCGAGGTAGGTCTCCACCATCCGTTCAGACCTTTGTTTCTGTTTAAAACAAACAGCTTTCCGTTTTCCGTAATCTCCGGAACATCTACCGCCAAATCCATGTCGGACGCCACGTCGCAAAAACCGCTATCCGGGCATACAATCCACGGGTCGGCGCCGGCATTGGTCTGTAGTGTAACCGTTCTTTCGTCAACGGTCTTTTCAGCCTTAATCTGCCACGTGCTGTTTGCAGTTAAGTTAAAGCCGTTCATATCCAACTCCGCCAGCGTTTCCCAATACGGTTTCACCTCCGGAATATCCGGGTAATCGTCATTGCCGCGTGTACCGCTCGTCTGTTTTATGCGGGTTATTTTGCCCGTTACCTTTTCCTGACTGCGGTAGATTTTGTAAAGGCTTCTGTCAGATGACGCATACACCATGATTACATCGTTTCTTGCCAAATCGGAAAATTCCAAAGGTGTGCCGTTTTCATCATATACAAGCACCTCACGCTTTGCAGTGTCCCCATCCGACAAATCAAGCGACTTCGTATCGGTTTTTCCCACGCTGTAGACATTGTAAACGATTTTTTTGTTTTCCGCGTCGACCCTTGACACAACGTACGCTTCGTAATTTTCCACAAACAGTACGTCATTTTGACCCTTTTTATCGTTTTTAAGATAGCACATCCTTCCGTCCTTCATATGCGAATCCAAAAACGCCTGTGCCGCCTCCGCGTCCGCAAATTCCTCCGCTTTGCCGTTATACATTACGGTCGGCTTTGTCATGCGCAAGGTTTTCGATTTTGTTCCGTCCTTGTCAAAATATTGCACCTCTATATCAAGGCTGTCGCTTACCCTGACCGTGTCTACGTCCTCAAAGTCTATCTCTGTGCGGTTTGAGCTGTCAAGGAGCGAGAACATCGCAATTACCGTTCTTTCGTCCCTGTCCTTCTCTATCGTCACATAGTATTCGACATACTGACCGAGGTATCCCTCAGTATCGAGTGCGGTTTTGTACCTCTCGCCGTCAATCATTATTTCGCCCTCGCGCAGCTCCTCGCCGTCAAGGGACGAGCCGTATACCGCCGTCACCGTACCGCGCTTTTTCTCCGTTTTTTGGTACTCGGTCAGCGCAGTTTTGTCCTCCGACACCGCCGTGTATGCGTTCCGACCGTAGACCTTCTGCTCCATAAGCTCCGCGTCAAGCGCGTTGTATGTAAGTATGGCGATTTGACGTCTTGTAATCGGCGTGTCGCCCGAAATCAGCTTTACGCCCTTCAGCAGCCCAAGCTCGGTTGCGACCGCGGTATACCCGCTCGGAAATCCGCCCTTATCCTGCGCTTTCGGCTCATAACCGAGTGCGCAGACAAGAATTTTCACCGCCTGCTCGCCCGTAACCGTATCATCGGGTCGGAATGTGCCGTCACCGTTACCCGCGACAATTCCCATTGCCGACGCGGTATCGATATAAAACCTTGCCCAATGGTCGTCCGCCACATCTGTGTAGCCGCTCCTTTGCGCCGCTCCGCTTTCCGAATCCATTCCCATAAATCTTACCGCCACGGTACACATTTCCGCACGCGTCAGAGAGTCCTCCGCGCCGAAATCGTCCTCCGACTTGCCCTCCATTATTCCGAGTGCGGCAAGCACGCCCGCCGCGCGGCTGAATATGTCGTCAGTATAGATGGCGTCTGACGTATCCGCGGCGACGTTTTCTCCGTTGCCGCTTTCGGCGCCGTCCGCACTGTCCGCCGCAAAGCCTAAACCCTGAAGCATCGCCGCAAACATACTTATAATCAGTATAAGGCTAAGAAATTTCTGTTTTTTCACTCTCATTTCTCCTTATTTTAATGTAGTAATATTTGATTTGCCGTTACATATCGGCATAATGCCCGCTGTGCCTGTTACGGAAAATTCACAACCGTCACTATCGGCTTAATATCCGTTCCCTGCCACAGCATTGCCTTTACGGTAAAGTAGCCGCTTGGCGCAATGTCCGCGCTTTTAAGCCTTACCGTCACGTTTTTTTCCTCGCCCGCGCTCAGCACGGTTTCCTCACCCTTCGCACAGTATACAAGCGTACCGCCGTCATAAAGAGTTACAATCGGAATAACTCCGTCCATATTCTCATCGGAATACAGTGTAAAGTCAAAATCAACGCCTCTTGCAAAGCCTTCGGAGGAAAGCTCCGGCGTAATCAGCCTTATGCCGCACTCCTTTATAATGTCGCACTCAGCGCCGTTCCATACACCATGCGTCGAGATTATTACGCTTATGTCGGTCGCATTACCGATTGAGTTGTCGCCGAAGCTTGGCAGCAATTCACGGCAACTGTCCGATTTAACCGTCAGTATTCCGCTTTCCGCGTCAACCGAAAAACCGTTCTGCGGCACTTTTACAGAGGTTTTGCCGTTTGTAACCGAAACAGTGATTTTATCCTTCTGCTCTGTCCATTCCT
>URZD01000047.1 GCA_900552305.1 uncultured Eubacteriales bacterium | reverse complement strand
CGCCGCTGGTTCGCGACCGGAATCGCTGGTTTTTCCGTGGTGGCGGATTCCCGGTCTGCCATCAAGTACGCAAAGGTAAAGGTTGTCCGCGACGAAACGGGTATCGCTGTTGACTATCAGACAGAGGGCGACTTCCCGCGCTACGGTAACGATGACGACCGTGCAGACGAGATTGCCGTATGGCTGCTCAGAACCTTCCTTGACATGATAAAGAAGCGTCACACCTACCGTGATTCCGAGCCGACAACCTCGATTCTTACAATCACATCGAACGTTGTATACGGCAAGGCTACAGGCGCTATGCCTGACGGCAGACGTGCTGGCGAGCCGCTTTCACCGGGTGCAAACCCGAGCTACGGCGCAGAGAAGAGCGGACTTTTGGCATCGCTTAACTCGGTTGCAAAGCTGCCTTACGAATGGGCGCTTGACGGTATCTCGAATACTCAGACAATCAGCCCTGACGCACTCGGTCACAACGATGACGAGCGTGTTGACAATCTGGCTCATGTTCTTGACGGTTACTTCAGTCAGGGCGCACATCACCTCAACGTAAACGTATTCGGTACGGAGAAGCTGATTGACGCTATGGAGCATCCGGAGAAGGAAGAATATGCAAACTTCACAATCCGCGTTTCGGGTTACGCTGTTAAGTTCATCGACCTGACCCGCGAGCAGCAGGAGGACGTAATCAAGAGAACCTGCCACAAGTCAATGTAATTTCCGATTATTCGGACGGTTTACGATTTACTTTGGCGTTTAGTACGGTTTTATCCGTTAGTATCTTACCGTTTCAGCCATCGGCACTCTGTGTCGGTGGCTGAATTGATATAACCGATGGCAAGTGCTTTATAAAACGGTATTTTGGGTAATCTAATGATATGAGAAATTTCATAATAAAAAGGAGAAAGCCTATGATAGGATATATTCACTCGTTCGAGACTTTTGGCTCGGTTGACGGTCCGGGAGTAAGGTTTGTGGTTTTTGTAAGCGGCTGCGTTATGCGCTGCCAATACTGCCACAACCCCGACACATGGCAGCGCGGCAGCGAAACCCACACCGCCGCCGAGGTACTGGAAAAGGCTCTTAAATACAAGACCTACTGGGGAAAAGAGGGCGGCATAACCGTCAGCGGCGGCGAGCCGATGATGCAAATGCCGTTTGTGACCGAGCTTTTTGCCGCGGCAAAGGCAAAAGGCATAAACACCTGTCTTGACACCTCGGGAATAATGTTCCGCGGTGATAACCGCGCCGAGGTTGACGCCTTGCTTGACGTAACCGACCTTGTTATGCTTGACATCAAGCACATAGACGATGAAGAACACAAAAAGCTCACGGGACAGTCAAACAAAAATATTTTAGCATTTGCAAAATATCTTGACGAAAGAAAGATACCCGTATGGATAAGACACGTTGTCGTGCCGAATATTACGCTTGACGAGGACGAGCTTTTCCGGCTCGGCAAGTTTATAGGAACGCTTTCCAACGTGAAAAAGGTGGAAACGCTGCCGTATCATTCGTTCGGCAGATACAAATACGAAAAACTGGGAATCGATTATCCTCTCGGCGACACTCCGGATGTAACCCGCGAACAGGCGGATTGGGCGCGCGGAATAATTCAAAACGGCATTGACGCCTGTCGTTAGGCGCGGATAATTTAATTTTGTAAAGCAGCGCCCCGCAACAAAATATGGCTTTTGTAAAGCAGCGCCCCGCCAAGATGACAAGCCGAATTATACCTTTTCGGGCGGGTTTGGCATACTCACTTGAGGAGAACGATATAAAAAAATTATGCTTTTTCAATTATATAGCATCTTGGGTTTAACTCCTGTGTGCATAACAAATAATCCGAGCTCCAAAACGGAGTTCGGATTTATTTTTTAAAATTTAAACACGACGCGCCCGCCTTCAAGTGCGAGCCGCGCGGAGAACGTCTTTCCGCTCTTTTTGGAAACAAACCCTTCAAGCAGCGGCGTTTCGCCCTTCTCCAAAAGGCAGCTCATGTCATCGCGCGATATGACTCTGCCGCAGATAATGTTCCCGCTCCCGAATTTGCAGCCGTCACGGTACGCGCTGCAGCCGTAGCCGAATTTTGTGCGTCTTACCTCCGCGCCGCACAGCGGGCATTTGCCCACAACGTCGCCTATAAAGCCGTCAAATGCCGCGCGGTTTGTTTCGCTTTCCGAGAACACCGATTTAATCTCGTCCCTGACCAGTGCAAGCGACCCGTCAACCGTGAGCTGACCGCGGTAGACCTTTTTCAGCGCCGCGCCCATCTGCGAGGTCTTGAACTTGTCCATAATAATATTCATACGCGTAAGCGACTCGATGAGGTGTTCGCCGCCCTCCAATATGGTGTAGGTGTCCTTTTTAAGCAATATGTAGCCGCTCTTTCGCGCATTGTCGATTATTCCCGTTCGCGTCGCCTCTGTGCCAAGCTCAAGTCCCTCGAACATCGCGCGGTATTCCTCGGAATCGTCCTCCGACTCCGCAGACGCCGCCTTTTCCTCGCGAAACGGATTTTTAAGGTAGTTGTTCAGTGTTTCTATCGTATAATGCCGCGGCGGGCTTGTCTCCTTCTCGCACGGCTTGAAGTCGATATTGACCTCGTCGCCCTTTTCAAGCGGCGGGAGGATTTTGTCCTTTTTGGTGTAATCGTCATACTTCGTCCAACCGGGACTTATTATGACCGTTCCTTTTTGCGTGAACTGCTCCAGTCCGCCCACGTCAATCGTAATCTCCGTTTTTTCAGCCACACATTCCTCGGAGCAGAAAACCGCCGCAAACCGCCGCATTATCGCGGAATACACCTTCAACTCGCCGTCAGTCAGCTTTGTTTTGTCGGGTATTTTATATGTAGGCGTAAGCGCGGAGTGCGACTCGATTTTGGAATCGTCAAAAATGGTCTTTGAAAATTTGAACGCAACGGGATACCCCATTTTTCCGACCGTTTCGATTATCTTCTTTATCTTGCCCTGCTCCGCTGTCGCAAGGTATTCCGAGTTTGTTCTGGGGTATGTCACATACCCCTTTTCGTACAGTGATTGGACGTTTGCCAAGCTCTCCTCCATAGGCATTTTGTACTTTTTGCCGAGGAAGTTTTGCAGCTTTGACAGCGAATACAGCTTTCCCGGCGCAAGAGTGTCCTTCTTCCTCTTTTTCAACTTGACATACGCGCGGCAGGCATTGTATTCGTCACAAAGCGCCTGTGCCTTGTCAAACTCGGTCTTGTCAAACTTCTTCTTGCTTGTCAGCTCTATGGGATAGCCGTTCGTTTCCGCTTTGCTCGCCGCAACGTAATATATGTCGGGAACAAAATTCCGTATCGCCATATCGCGGTCGTAAATCGCCTTGACAATCGGCACGATAACACGCCCCACGCGGAGCAGCGTTCCCGTTCTGAGTGTCGCGTACCGCGTCAGATTCACTCCGTAGAGCCAGTCCATATACGTCCTTGCAAAGCCTTCGTTTGCAAGGTTGTCATACTCCGTCTCGTCCTTAAGCGCCGCCATTGCCTCGCGCACCGTTTCGGGGGTCTGGTCGGGCAGCCATATACGCATAAGCCGCTTTCCGCTCCCGTCCTCGCCCAGCGCGTGCGATATGCACAAACGGACAATGATTTCGCCTTCGCGGTCGGCATCGCCCGCGTTCACAACCGTGTCAACATCGTCACGGCGGCACAGGCTCTTTATTATCCCGAACTGCTTTTCAACTCCGCTGTCGGGATTTTTGTTTTTGTCGCGTCTCAGCTCAAACCGAAACTTCTCCGGAAAACACGGGAGATTGTCCATGCACCAATAGTTTTTCCCCTCCGGCGGCGGTGAGTAACTCTCTATATCCGCCAGTGAAAAAAGGTGACCGAACGCCCATGTTACAATACAGCCGCCGCCTTCAAAATATCCGTCATGTCTTTTCATATCGCCCAGTGCGGCGCATATGTTCCGCGCCAGACTGGGTTTCTCCGCAATAATCAGCTTTATCTTAAAAACCACCTTTTACAAAAAACAAAAGTAAAAATGTTGGGAAGCGCCCAAAAAGCTGCTTCCCAACAAGCTGCGTTCTTTTATTTGCTGTCTGAAAATTTAGTCCTCAAATTCAAAAAGGTCTAAATTCCTGTCCTTGAACAGCTCATACGCGCGGTCAAGTATTTCAAGATCCTCCTCGGGAACAAGTATATATTCCTCGTTTTCGTCCTGCTCCATTTTGAGAATTACAACCTCGTCCGTCTCGCCGTCATCCTCCTCTTTATAAGGAATACAGATAACATAGTCGCAGCCGTCAACCTGTACCGTATCAAGATGTTCAAACGTCTTTTGGTTGCCGTCCTCGTCAAACAGGTCGATAAGGAAGTCCTCTTCCTCCGTTCCCTCTGTGTTTTCAATACCCTCGCGCTTTTCAAAATCCTCTGCCATTGTCTGATACCGCCTTTCTGATTATATTTTCGGCTGTAGCGAATCCAAATCCGATACGCCTATTTTTTCGCACTGTCAAGATAGGACTGCAATATAAACGCCGCCGCCACCTTGTCAACGCTGTCTTTTCTCTTTTTTCCGCGGACATTCGTTTCGTTCATAAGATTATGAGCCGAAACTGTAGTAAGCCGCTCGTCCCACAGCACAACGGGAACGTCGCAAAGCTCGCCGAGCAGCTTTTGAAACCGCTTTGTCTTTTTTGCACGGTCACCCAGAGTGCCGTTCATATTCTTTGGAAATCCAAGCACGATTTTTTCCGCGCCGGTCTTTTCCGCAATCTGCACGGTATGCTCCGCCACACGCCGCATATCCTTTTCCGCATATGTTTCGTAAGTGCTTGCAAAAAGTCCGAGCGCGTCCGAAACCGCATAGCCTGTACGGCTGTCGCCGAAATCCACTCCGAGTATCATTTGTCCCCGCTCCTCCGCTCTTATTCGGCGTTTCGCGGCAATTTTGCTATTCCTTCCGCACTCCGTCGCGCGCTGCATCTATACGTTCGACCGCGCAGCAGCGTTTTCCGCCTTGTACCATTCTATCACAAATTTTATTACATAGCAAGCATTTTTTGTCATTTGTCCGCTTTGTTTTTCCGCATCGGGGCTGCGCCGTCCGCGCCATTCATGCCTTCCGCATTGTCCGTGCCGCTGCCGATATTTTCATCGCCTAAACCGTCCGTATTTTCCGCGCCGCCTGTTTCGCCGATGTTCTTTTCCAGCTCGTCTATCGATTCCTCCAGTTGCTGCATGGAGCCGCCAAACGCGTTCCAGTCGCCGCCCGACGCGCTCTCCTTCATGCGCCTGAACTCGTCAATCACCCGCTTTGCCGCTTCGCGGTAGTCAGCCTCGCCGAACAGCACGCCTTCGTCCTTCCGCTCCGGAGCCTTCTCGTCAAACAGCGCATAAAGAGCCTCTGAAAGCGTATCCTTCATTACTATCTTTTCATCATACGCCGCAATGACCTGCTTCAGCTCCGGCAGCGTTGTCTGGTTTGTCGAGGTTATATATATCGGTTCGACATAGATAATCGAGTTATTTATCGGAACGACAATCATGTTGCCGCGGATAACCTTTGACCCGCCCTGGCTCCACAGATTAAGCTCCTTTGATATTTCCATGTGCGCGTTTATTCGGTTTTCTATCTGCATCGGCCCGTAAACATTTATGTCCTTGGGGAATTTGTACACGCGCAGCTTGCCGTAGCCCTCGCGGTCATTCCGCGCCGCAAGCCACGCAACCATGTTGTCCTTGTTCGCCAGTGTGTACGGAATCGAAAGCAGCAGCTCCTCGTCCCTTCCGTCGTCAAGCTTCATCATGTTGTAGTATGCCGCAATATCCTTTTCCTCGGTCGACGTGCCGTAGCGTTCCTTTGCCACAACCCACATATCGTTCTTGTTGTAGAACGAAGTCGGATTTGAAACGTGGTATTTGCCGTAGACCGCCGCACGGACTCCGAACAGATACTCCGGGTACTTGGTGTAGCGGCTGATCCCCTCCGGCATCTCGTCCGTGATGAACATTCCCGGATAAATCTTTGCATAGCTCATGGCAATCGGGTCGTTCTTGTCAATTACGTAAAACGTAACGTCGCCGTTATACGCGTCAACCACCGCCTTTATTGAATTTCGTATATAGTTAAAGCCGCCGTAGCTCTGCGAGTACGGGTATGCGTTTGACACAGTGTACGCGTCAACAACCCATTTCAGCGTTCCGTCGGAGTCAATCACGATATACGGATCTGCATCATAGCTGAGAAACGGCGCGGCAACCTTCAGCCGCTCCGTGATATTTCTGTTTATCAGTATGCGGCTGTCGGAGCTCACCAAATCCGAAATCAAAAGCCGTATATCGCCGTACCTTGCGGCAAACATCACACGGTTGAAAAATCCGAGCCGCAGTCCGCCGCTGCCGTCATAGGAAAACTCTATGTCCTCCTGTCCCTCCGAATAGTCAAGCTCCTTGTACTTTTTGTTGCCGACAATAACGTAATCGTCCGTAAGCTCGCCATAGTATATCCGCGGCTGCTTTATCGTTTGAATCCCATCCGCGGACTTTGGCGGTATGTCCTTGATAAGCAGCTCCGGCTGCCCCTGCTCTGTCACGGAGTTTATGGTGTTCATCGCGATGCCGAAGCCGTGCGTATAGCGCAGCTTGCGGTTTATATAGGTGTCCGCGCTGTCGCTCAGATTTTCTTTGGTTATTTCCCTTGCGGTTACCGCGACAGCCGTCTTTTTGCCGTTTATATCGTACGGAACAATATCCGTTTCGTTGAATTTATAGTAATTTCTTATCCCCTGTATCTGATTGAGAACTGTGAGGTTTGCGTTAAGGTCAACAATTCTTACGTTGCCGGTCACGCTCTCGTTCTCCCTCAAATCCGCCGCAGTGAGGTCGTTTTTTACGTCAAACTCCGGCTCGGCTATGCCGTCAAGTCCGTATGCGGCGCGGGTGTACTCAATGTTGTTTGCAATACTCTCCTTCTCGCGGATAACCTCGTTGGGAGAAACTACCACAGTCTGCACCACAAACGCCGCCGCACACGCAAGCAGCCACACTGCGGGGTATACAAGAGCCGCCGTTATTGCATATCTGCCCTTGCGCTTGTACAGAAAATACGCAATAAGTCCAATCAGAACAATCGCAAGCACGGGCGCAACGCGGTAATAGGTCAGCCATACCGTTCTGTCGGTGAATCCCGCGCCCCGAAGCTCGCCAAAGCTGCGGTAAAGTATGTCCTCCGCTCTGAAAACAAAGGTGAAGCAGTTAAGAATCAGCAATATTCCCACATTAACCGCAATATGCCGTCCTACCCCGCGCAGCTCCAACACCTCGCGCAGAGTTCTGCCGCCGAACACAACGCCGAGCACCCAGTAAAGCACAAATGTCATGCAGCCTATGATAAACCACGCGCCGACCGCCGACTCCGTAAGCGACATCAAAAACGGCCGCATGAATATATAATAGCCTATATCCTTACCGAAAATCGGGTCGCACCTGCCAAACCATTCGGGATTTGCAAACATAAGATATCTTTCGGCAAGCGTTTCGCCCAAAGCCGTACACATAAGCAGTGCGGCAAGCACGCAAAGGAGAGCGGACATCGTTTTGGTAGTTATAATTCCGCGTTCTATTCCCGCACGGCGCAAATTAAGTCTTATAAACAAAAGGTTTAAAAATGCCGCGATAAAAAGCGCGGCAAAGCTGACCGCACGTACCGAAAGTCCCGTCAGCAGCCGTGTAAAGAACACCGATGTATACTCCGCGCCAATCTCGCGCAGGTCGGTGTACTCAAAAAAGCACCCGACCGCATTATAGAGCAGTATTATCAAAATCGCAAGCGAAACAAACAGCACGCTGCGCCGTCCAAAGCCTTTCGCAGGGCCATTTCCTTCGTTTCTGAACTCTTTTACATCAATCATTTGGTTTTATTCCTCTCTGCCGCCGCCCGCGTTGCCTTACGCTGCATACGGCTCTGTGCGCCGCCCGTTTTATTCCTCCGCGCCGTTTTCGTCATCCGTACCGACTATGGCGCTGACAAACGCCTCCGCGTCAAACTCCGCCATATCGTCAATCTTTTCGCCCAGACCTATCAGCTTTACGGGTATGTCATAATCGTTCTTTATCGCAAAGACAATGCCGCCCTTTGCCGTGCCGTCCAGCTTGGTCAGAATTATTCCGGTAATATCCGCCGTTTCGCGGAACAGCTTTGCCTGTGAAACCGCGTTCTGCCCGGTTGTGGCGTCAAGGACGAGCAAAACCTCCTTTGACGAATCAGGCAGCTCCTTATCAAGAATCCTGTAAATCTTTTTCAGCTCCGCCATAAGATTCTTTTTGTTGTGAAGTCTGCCCGCCGTATCGCAGAGCAGTATGTCCGCATGGCGGTTTTTTGCCGCGCACACCGCATCATAGATAACCGCCGCGGGGTCGCTGCCCTCCTGCTGTTTTATCAGCTCCGCGTCCGCGCGCTCCGCCCAGACCTCCAGCTGCTCTATCGCCGCCGCGCGGAACGTGTCCGCCGCCGCGATAACAACCTTTTTGCCCTGTCGGCGGTACATATAGGCGAGCTTGCCTATCGACGTGGTTTTGCCCACACCGTTCACGCCTATAACCATAATCACCGCGGGCGTGCCTTCAAGCCGCAGCTCGCTTGCGCCCTCTGTCAGAATTTCCGCAAGAATTTTTGCAAGCTCCGTCTTCAGCTCGTGACTCTCGGTTATGTGCTTTTCCTTCGCCGCGCCGCGTAGCCGCTCGATTATCTCGCACGAGGTGTTCACGCCCAAATCGGACATTATAAGCACCTCCTCAAGCTCGTCAAAAAGCTCGTCGTCCACCTTCTTGAACACCTTTATTACGCTGTCAAACTTCTCGTTGATTGACTCCTTTGTCTTGCTAAGACTCTCCTTCAGTTTTCCGAAAAATCCCATTTTACTCTGTCACCTCGTCTATATTTAATGATAATAGTTTTGATATGCCTCTCTCCTGCATCGTTACACCGTAGAGTATGTTTGCCGCCTCCATTGTGCCGCGTCTGTGGGTCACAACGATGAACTGCGTTTTGTTGCTGTACTTTTTAAGGTAGTCCGCATAGCGGTAGACGTTTACGTCATCAAGCGCCGCCTCAATCTCGTCCAGTATACAAAACGGCGTCGGTCTGACCTTTAGTATCGCAAACAGCAGCGCTATCGCGGTGAACGCGCGCTCACCGCCCGAAAGCAGCGTAAGGCTTTGCAGCTTTTTGCCCGGCGGCTGCGCCTCAATCTCGATTCCGCTTTCCAGAATGTCGGTCGGGTCGGCAAGGCTCAGATTCGCCTGTCCGCCGCCGAAAAGCTCGCGGAATACGCTGTTGAAGTTTCGGCTTATAACCGCAAACTGCTCCGAAAACTGCTTTTTCATTATGGCGAGCATTTCCTCTATGATTTTTTCAAGCTCCGCCTTCGCGCTCTCCAAATCGTTCGTCTGTTCGGTCAGGAAGTCAAAGCGTTCCTTAACGTCCTTGTATTCCTCTATCGCGTCAATATTTATGTTGCCCAAAGCCTTGATTTTGCCTTTAAGCTCCGCTACCTCCTTCGCCGCCTTTGCTATATCGACATTCTCGTCGGTGCAAAGCTCCGCCGCCTGTGAATATGTAAGCTCATATTCCTCCCAAAGCCGCGTGAATATGCCGTCCAAATCCTGTTCGGTTTTCGCCTTCTGCGCCTCGATTTTCACCTTTTGCTGATTTAACGACAGCTGCCTTTCGCGGACGTCCTTTTCGCTTATACGAAGGGTTTCCGACTCTTTTTCCGCCGCAGCCTTCTTTTCCGCAAGGTCTGCAAGCTCCCTGTCAAGCTCCGCAACCCGCGTGTCAAGCTCCGCTCTTGCGTTCTCGCCCGCCTTTATCTGCGCGTTAAGGCTCTCTATCTCCTGTTCCAGAGCGGCAATCTCCGCGCGGCGCGCGGCGCTCTCGCGGTTTATTTCCTCGCACTCGCGCCTAACGCCGCTCAGGCGCTCCTCCTGCATCTCGATATCCTTTTGGTTTGCGGTGCGCTCCATGCTCTTTTGCATAAGCCTTTCGCGGATTTCGCTGACCGCGCGCCGCGTTTCCTCGGAGCGGTTTTCCTTCTCCGCAACCGCGTTTTCAAGCGTGCAAATCTCGCCCTCCGCTTTCTTTATCCCCTCGCGGCTTTTTTCAATGTCCGCATTTATCTCGGCTATCCGCGCCTTTGCCGACTCCATGTCGGAAATCAGCCTGTCGCGCGCCTCGCTGAAATCGCTCAGGTATCTTTCGCTGTGCTCAAAGTCAGCCTTTGTCTGTATATATTCGGTATTCTTCGCGGCAACCGCCGTGCGCTGCTTCTCTATTTTCTCTGCAGCAGCGGCAAGTCCGCTCTTGTTCTCCGCAATTTTATTCTCGGTATCCTTCAGCCGCGCTTTAAGGCTCGCGGTTTCCGCCTTCAGTGCGTCAATCTCCGCGCTGCGCGACAGAAAACCGGAGTTCTTACCGCTTGAGCCGCCGCTCATTGCGCCGCCCGCCTGCATAACATCGCCTTCAAGCGTAACAATTCTGAAACGGTGTCCGCACCTTGCCGCCATAGCTATCGCATTGTCGATATTATCGGCAACAACGGTCGCGCCCAATACGTTGCCCACAACTCCGTCATACATCGGGTCAAAATCCACAAGCTCCTTCGCAACCGCGATATAGCCCTTCATTCCCTTTGCCGCGCTCATGTCCGCGCCGCGGCTCTTAACCGTGGAAACGGGCATAAATGTTGCCCTGCCCATTCGGTTTTGTTTAAGGTACTCTATCGCGCGTTTCGCGTCCTGCTCGTTCCTTGTTACAATGTTCTGCCCGACAGACGCGAGCGCGGTGTCAATCGCAAGCGCATACTTTTTGTCGGTTGTAATAAGTGCGGAAAGCGGACCGTATATCTCCGCGCCGCGGAGTCTTCCCTCCTTGTACGCCGACATTACGCCCTTTACGCTGCGGCTGTAGCCTTCAAAGTCGTTTTCCATATCCTCCAGTGCGCCAAGCCGCGAATTTTTTCGGCTCAGTTCCGAAAGAGCATTGTTGTAGCTCTCGCGCAGCTCCCGCAAAAGGTCGCCCTTCTGCCTGTAGTCCGTTTCCGCGTCCAAAAGCTCCGCGCGCATTTTTTCAAGCTCGCCGCCGAGGTCGCGTACCGCCGCGCCCAAACGCTCGGTGTTCCCCGACAGCCGCTCAAAATCCGCGCTTTTTGATTCAAGCTCGTTTTTCGCGCTGTCGTAACCCTTTTTAAAATTTTCTGTCAGGATATTACTGTTCACAATTTTTCCGTTCAGCGAATTGATTTCCGATGTCTTTTCTATTATATCCGATTTAATGTTTTCTATTTCCTCATTCTCCGCCTCAAAGCTGCCGTTTGCGCGTTCGTATTCCGCGTCAAGCGCCTTTGCCTCGTCCTCGATACGCTTTCCGTTTTCGGTCAGCTCGTCAAGACCCTTTGCGTACTCGGCTATAAGGCTTTCAAGCTGCGCCGTGCCGCGCGCGCTTTTTTCAAGCTCGGAATTTATTCTTTCGATATTCTCGCGGCAGTGTCCGATATTCGCCCGCATAAGGCTTATGCGGTTGTTTTCCTCGCCCGTGTCGCGGGTCGCGTTCAGCTTTTCCTCACGACATTCCTCCGTGCGCGTATCAAAGCCGCGCACCGTATCGCGCAGCGTTTCCGTGCGGCTTTCGATTTCGTCCGCTTCCTTCTGAACTGCGGAAATGCTCTCCGAAACCGCGTCAAGGTTTTCCTCCGTCCGTTTCAGCTCGCCGCGCAGCCGACCTATGGAAGCGACCGACATATTGACCTCTATCCCGCGCAGCGTATCGCGCAGCGCAAGGTACTTTCTCGCCTTTTCCGACTGAATCCGCAGCGGCTCGAGCTGCTCCTCCAGTGTTGACATTATGTCACGGACGCGGACAAGGTTTTCGTTCGTGCGTTCCAGCTTTTTCTCCGCATCGTTTTTTCTGTACTTGTATTTGGTTATTCCCGCCGCTTCTTCAAAAATTTGGCGTCTGTCCTCCGACTTGTTGCTCAGGATTTCGTCTATCTTACCCTGTCCGACAATGGAGTAACCCTCTCTGCCCAGACCGGTGTCCATAAACAGCTCGTGAATATCCTTCAGTCGGCACGGAGCCTTGTTTATAAAGTATTC
>URZD01000046.1 GCA_900552305.1 uncultured Eubacteriales bacterium | reverse complement strand
TGATGAATATTCCGATTTTAGGTATTGTGGAGAATATGAGCTGGGTCGAATGTCCGAACTGCTCGGAGATTATTAAAATATTCGGCGAGAGCAAGCTTGACAAGGTTGCGGCGGACTTCGGCTTGAAGGCGCTCGGCAGAATACCCATGCGTACGGATATTGCAAAAATGTGCGACCGCGGCGCGGTGGAGGATATAGACGCAGCGCAGTGGCTTGGCGGCGCGTTTGACGCGCTTTCGGCGCTTGCGAAAAAGTAGGTTTATAAGGGTAAAATTCAACTCCGAAAAACGGAGCCGTGATTGCCCTCATCCGATTGAAATAAAATTCATAAAATGGTAACACATTAAGATGCGCAGTATGGTACAATTACTTTTATACGGTAATTGTATCATATTGCATTTGTTTTTTGTATAAGGAGGAACGAAAATGGAGTGGGAAAAGAACACGGCGGCTCCTGAAGGGAATACCGCCACGGAAACCGCGCCCGTGAAAAAAGACGACGCTGTTATCAGAATATGCGACCTTACAAAAAAGTACGGCGCAAAGAAGGCGGTAAACAAAATCAGCTTTGATGTAAAACGCGGCGAGATACTCGGCTTTTTGGGACCGAACGGCGCGGGAAAATCAACAACGATGAACATAATAACGGGGTACATATCCGCGACCTCGGGCAGTGTGGAGGTTGACGGCATAGACATACTGGAAAGTCCCAAGGAGGCACGCAAAAAAATCGGCTACCTTCCGGAAAATCCGCCGCTTTACCTTGACATGACGGTCAGCGAATACCTGAACTTCGTGTACGAGCTGAAAAAGGTCAGGGAGCCGAGAAAAGAGCATATCGACGGCATAATGCAGGTTGTAAAGATTACGCACGTTGCCGACCGAATGATAAGAAATCTGTCAAAGGGCTATAAGCAAAGGGTCGGACTTGCTCAGGCGCTTATCGGCAACCCCGACGTTCTTATCCTTGACGAGCCGACTGTCGGACTTGACCCCAAACAGATTATCGAGATAAGAAACGTAATCCGCGAGCTGGGCAGAAGCCGCACGGTAATCCTCAGCACGCACATATTACAAGAGGTCACAGCGATATGCGACCGCGTGGCAATAATCAACCACGGCAGGGTCGCGGCTTTTGACACAATAGAGAATTTGTCGGCGAGCTTCGGCGAAAAGGGCAAGTATCTTGTCAGAGCAATCGGCAGCCGTGACGAGGTACGAGATATTCTTAACTCGGTTGCGGGCATGAAATATGCAGGTTTTGTCAAGGTGAGCGAGCCGAAAACGGTTGACTTTATGATAGAGTTTGAGGAAGGTCTTGACCTGCGCCGCGAGGTGTTCGAGGCGTTTGCGTCAGGAAACGTCCCGCTGATAGGCTTCCGCTCAATGGATTTGTCACTTGAAGAAATATTTATTAAGATTACAAACGCTCCCGTTCCGGAGGACGATGCGGAGGAAAAACCGAAACGCGGCCTTTTTGAAAGGAAAAAAGCCGCCGACGCGGCAAAGTCCGCAAAGAATGCAAAGAGCGCGGATTCAGCACAGGACAAGTCCGCGGCAGAGTCCGCGGAAAATAACGCGGCGACTATCGCGGCAGAGCCCGCGGAGAGCGCGCAGAACGCGGCAGAGCCTGTGTCGGGCGGACAAGCTGCGCCCGCGGCGGAGAAAAACGAAAAGGAGGCGGATGAAAATGAAGGCAATCTTTAAAAAAGAGTTCAAAAGCTATTTCCTGTCACCGATAGGCTATATATTTGTCGGCGTGTTCATTATACTCAGCGCGGTGTTCTTTCTGAACGGGTCGCTGCTTTACGGGGCGGCGGATATTGACATACTGTTTTCAAACATAAACGTAATTTGCGTATTCCTTGTATCGATACTTACTATGCGGCTTTTGTCGGAGGAAAGAAACAAAAAAACAGACCAGCTGCTTTTGTGCGCGCCGGTCAGCGTGACTGAAATCGTGGTCGGCAAGTACCTTGCGGCTATGGCGGTGTTCGGCGTTACAATGGTTATAACATTTGTGTACCCGGCAGTGCTGTGCATATTCGGCGAGCCGTCCATGAGCGAGATTATCGGCTCGTACATAGGCTTTATACTGCTTTGGGGCGCGTTCATATCGATAGGCGTGCTTGTTTCGGCGCTTACCGAAAGTCAGGTTATCGCGGCGGTATTCACTTTCGGAATACTCCTGATTATATACCTGCTTGACGGAATTGCGTCAAGCGTTTCCAATCCGGTTGTGCTTACGGTGATACAGTGGCTTTCGCTTCTCAGAAGATTCGGCGAGTTCCAAAACGGTATACTTAACATCACCAACATAGTATACTATCTCAGCTTTATTTTTGTAATGCTGCTGCTTGCGGTTCGCGCTATAGAGAAACGCAGATACGCATAAAACGGCTGAATACACCGAAGAATGTTTCGCGGATTCTGCCCGCGCGCCGGGCAGAGGACGCGGATTTTCGGTTTGGATTTTGAAAGGAGTATTGAGAAAACTTATGAAAAACAGTACGAAACTTGGATTAAATGCAGTCGTTATTACGGCGGTAACCATTGCTGCGGTAATTCTGCTGAATGCAATTCTCACGGTTATTTCCTCAAAGGCGCCGATGAAAATTGACCTTACCCGTGAAAAGGTCTACGAGCTTTCGGCAAACACCAAAGAGGTCATGAAAAAGTTGGATAAGGAGATTGACGTATACGCTCTTTATCCTGCGAACACAGGCTCAAACGAATATATAACCTATGCCGAGGAATATCTTGACAAATACTCGGCGCTGAACAAGAATTTTAAGGTTACGTTTATAGACCCTGAAAAGAATCCCGGCTTTGCGAAAAAGTATGAGGAGCAGGGTCAGCAAATCAGCACAGGCTCGATAATACTTCAGTGCGGCGACAGGGTAAAGACGGTCGCGTTCAGCCAGATGTACAGCACGAACGATTACACCGGCTCGACAAGCATTGACCTTGAGAAAAAGCTGACTGCCGCAGTGGCAAACGTCAGCGGACAGAGCGGCGACGCAAAGATTTATTTCACAGAGGGTCACAACGAGGACGACGCGTCGGAACTGACCGCGGCGCTTGAAAATAACGGCTATGAGCATGAAACGGTGAATATATCGGTAAGCGGTATTCCAGAGGATGCGGCGGCGATTGCGATTGTTGCGCCGTCTGTGGACTTTACCGCGGAGGAGCGCGACGCGCTTGACAAATACCTTGACAACGGCGGAAAGGCGATATTTATCGAACAGACAGGCACAAAGGGACTTGAACGTCTTAACGAGTACCTGACGGAGTGGGGTACTGCGGTGCGCGGCGACTTTGTTGTTGAAACGGACGGAAACAAATTTGTAAATTTCTATAATATGCCAGCGCCGCTGCCCGACCTTGCGGAGCATGACATAACAAAGAACCTTATAAGCCAAAAGCTGGTATATCTTGCGCCCATGTCGCAGAGCATAGCTGTAAACGACGACAACACAAGGCGCGCAAAGATAACGCCGCTGCTTACAACCTCCGACAAGTCTTACGGAAAGTCAGACCTTTCGTTTACAACGTATGACAAGGAGAACGGCGACACCGACGGACCGCTGACGGTTGCGGCGCTTGCGGAGGATCAGAGCGGCAAAGGCGGAAAGATTCTTGTAATGGGCTCGCTTGCGGCGGTCGAAACGCAGGGAATACTTGAAGAGGCAAGCTACGCCAACGGCGACTTTATTTTAAACGCTGTCAGCTATATGACAGAAAGCAATAACTCAATGGATATACGCGCAAAGGAGATAACGGCGTCCAAGCTGAACATAACCCAGACCCAGTATGTGGTTACCTATGTACTTATCCAGTATTTGCTGCCGCTGCTTATAATAGCTGCGGGACTTACCGTATGGCTTAAAAGGAGATACAAATAATGAGCGTAAACAAAAAGCTGATACGAAATACGGTTATTGCCGCGGTAGCGCTGTGCGCGCTTGCGGCGGGATATTGGTTTGCGGTAAAGTGGCAGCCAAGCGGCGGTAACGACGCGGCTGACGCGCAGACCTTTCCGCTGATGTCGGTTAAGACAGAGGACGCGGCAAAGATAGAGTTTAAAAACGAAAATGGTGCGTTTTCGCTTGTGCGCACCGGTGAGGGCGACAACGCAAAGTGGAGCATACCGGAGCGCGAAGGCGTGGAGTTCTCGCAGAGTATGATAGAAAGCACGGTTTCCGCGATTTGCAGCCTTAACGCCGATAAGGAAATCGCCGACAGTACCGAAAACAGCGCGGAGTACGGCTTTTCCTCGCCCAAGGCGGAGGTGAGCGTGACAACAAAGGACGGCACGGAAAAAACGCTTGTTTTGGGTGACAAAATGGTGGTGGACACAAGCTATTATATAATGGAAAAGGGCGGCGGCAAAATCTATGCCGTGTCGGAGTACAATGCGGACGCGCTGCTTAAACAGCCGAACGACTTCCGCGAGAAAACGCTTGCGACAATAGACGCACAGTCGCTGAAACGGTTTGCGATAAGCCGCGGCGGTCAGAAGGTGGTGGAGATTGTCAATTCCGACGGCGCCGATGACAAGAGCAGCGCTACAATGTCGACGCTCAGAATGACGTACCCTTACAGCGAGAGCGTCAATACGGAAAAATTTTCTAAGATTACCGAGGTATTCACGTCCGTATCGGTTACGGATTTTGTGAGCGACAACCCGGCGGACGCTGAAAAATACGGCATAAACAGCGGAGTAAAGGTAGAGATAGAGGACGGCACGGCGGCGCATACGCTGACATTCGGCGGTGCTGACGAAAACGGCAACGTATATACTATGTACAACGATAAGGGCTTTATCTTTACGACCTCGCCGAAAATGCTTGATGCTGTAAGCGGCGTAAAGCCGTTTGACCTTATGGAAAGGTTTGCGCATATTTATAACATAGACAATGTGGAATCGATAACGGTAAAGGCAAACGGCAAGACCCACACCCTGTCAATGTCGCGCAGCGGCAGCGGTGACGACGTTAAAACAACATACAAAATGGACGGCAAGGACTCGGAGGAAAATGCGTTCAAGGGTATGTATCAGGCTATTATAGGACTTACGGTGACGGATGAGGTCAGCGGCGCGGAAAGCGGCGAGAAGTTCTGTGAAATCACGTTCAAAATGACGGACGGCAAGAGCAACGCCGCGGTTTATTACACCCATGACGAAAGAAATCTGCGTGTCACAAGACCGGACGGAAAATCGTTCCTTATACTGAAAAAGTATGTCAGCGGTATGCTTGAAACGCTTGAAAAGTTTGCGGAAAATCCAAAGCAAAGACCGGCTGACGTTTAGGCAAAGCGAAGTCAAGTCTCATGCGGTTTTAAAGAGCAATTTTTCCGCAATAATGCGTAAAATGCTCGCCAACCCGTAAACAAGGCAAACGGCTGCGAAGGAGAAATATAATATGATAAGAAAAGCACAAAAAGACGATACAGAAAGAATTGCGGAAATCTATGACGCGATTATAGAAAGCGATAACAATGCGGACAGCGGCGACAGCCATGTAGGCTGGCAGAAGGGCGTTTATCCGACCGCAAAAACCGCGGAGGATGCACTTGAGCGCGATGATATGTTCGTTATGGTTGAGCGCGAGCGAATTGTTGCGTCTGCAATAATAAACCGCGTGCAAATTGACTCCTACCGCAAGTGTAACTGGAAGTATGCGGCGGACGACAGCGAGGTTATGGTGCTTCACACTCTTTGCGTCGACCCGGCGGAGTCGGGCAATGGCTACGGCAAGCGGTTTGTCGCGTTTTACGAAAACTATGCGGCGGAAAACGGCTGCACCTGCCTGAGAATGGACACAAACGAGCGGAACACCAATGCGCGCCGTATGTACAAAAAGCTCGGCTATGACGAGGCGGGCATAGTTCCGTGCGATTTTAACGGAATAAAAGGAATCGGCTTAGTGTGCCTTGAGAAGAAGATAAAATAAAAGCGGCGTCAGTGCTTGATGGCGGCAAAACGGAAGAAATGCCTAAAACGGCGAAACGGAAGAATTGCCGAAAGAGGTAGAACAGAAGGACTGATTGCAGCCGCTTTTGCCTACAAGCAATCGGCGCGGGATTTCCCGCGCCGATTGCTTGTTTTCTGTCCGTATTTTTCGTACCTATTCGGTTGTTCAGCAGCAAATTCTTCCCGTAACCGTAAGCTCGGTTGTGCCGGGGGTGACGGTAACTGCGCACGTTTCCGCATTGCGCGAATACGTTGCCGCGGGTACGGTAATTCTGCCTTCAACAGTCTCAAATGCACCCGTTTCCGAGTTGTAGGAGTAATCTGTGCCGCGCTCAAGCGCTGTGCCGTTGAGCGTTACCGTAATGTCGCACAGAATCGGGTCAAAGACGTCGGAGATAAATACTGCGTCGCTTACGGTTGCGGCGGTATTTCCGCTGTTTTCGATAAGGAAGGTGTAGGTCAGCTCTCCGTTTTGAATAACCGTTGTCGGCGAGAGAGATTTTGTAATCGAAAGGCAAGGTGCACTTTCTGCCGTAACGGTTTCCTCGGCTGTAATCGGCGTTATTGTGCATAATCCGCTGACGGTTACTGTGTTGAGGATTGTGCCGCCTGTCTCGCGCGGGGCGAAGGCGGTCAGCTCCGTTTCGTAAACAACTATCGTGCTGCCGCTTGCGGGAACGGTAATTCCGCTTATGCGCAGCGGCTCGGCAGATGCGATTGTGGGAGCGGTTGTCGGTACGCCGTTGACAAAGTAATTCAGCGAGCCTGCTTTGTATACAAGCGGGAAACGTGTGGTTTCGCCGCAGAGATACGAGCCGAGGTTGTCGTTGAGCGTAAGTTCGGTCAGTGCCGTTGTTCCCGAATTGATAAGGCTTATAACATAGGTCACCGTGTCATCACAGCCGTAGGTGCTGCGCACGGCGGTCTTTGTAACGCTTAATGTGTTCAGAATTTCGCCGGTTACCGTGTTGGAAACCGTACTGGTGCCGTTATAGGATAGTGTTGCGGTATTGGTAAATGTTGCCATAAAGTGAATCCTCCTTTTGACGGAAACATTGCGTTTCCATTACTATCCTATGTAAAAAAGCGACAAAATGTTACAAAAAAAGCGTAAAAGCCGTATAGCGCTTGCTTGGCTTTTACGCTTTTCGTCTTTGGAAGTCGGTTAGAAAAATTCCGCTGTTTGCCTTTAGAAGTCGGTGCGGGCAATGCCGCTATTCGCTGTTCAGACCCGCAAAGCGGTCACGTACGGTCGGGCAGTTTTTTGTCAGTTTTTTTATGCTCAGTCCATCCGCTTTATCGTTCGCAAGGCGCAACTGATTTTCGGAGCTTAAAAGAGCCTCCTTAATCTTGTTAAGGTGGGTTATGGATTTGTCGATTTCATCGATTGCCTCCTTAAAGCGGCGGCTTGCAAGCTCATAGTTTTTACCGAATGCCGTTTTGAATGAGTTCATGTTTTCCTCAAACCGAGAAATGTCAATATCGCGGCTGCGTACCTCCTCAAGCTCGTGTCTGTATGCAAGCGAGCCGCGCGCGGCGTTCCTGAGCAGGGTTATCATCGGAATAAAAAACTGGGGTCGGATAACATACATTTTTTCGTAGCGGTACGAAACGTCGACTATACCCGCGTTGTAAAGCTCGCTGTCCGCCTCTAAAAGAGAAACCAAAACCGCGTATTCGCAGTTTTTTTCGCGTCTGTCCTTGTCCAGCTCGCGGAAGAAGTCCTCGTTCCTTTTCTTGGTCGCGGTCATATCCGCTTCATTTTTCATTTCAAACATTATGGATATGTATTCCAAGCCGTCATCGTCAAAGTCGCGGAATATAAAGTCGCCCTTGCTGCCTGTGCGCGCATCGTTGTCCTTTTCAAAGTATGCGCATGGGAAGGCTGCCGCGCGGAACTGATTGAACTGCGTGGAGCAGTGTTCCTCAAGGCTTTCACCCACCATTTTTGTGGACTGCCGCGCTTTGAAATCCTTGTAATAGTCGATTTCTTCGTCCTTTTGGCGCAGTCTGTCCTCATAACGCTCCACAAGGTTTTTCGTGTTCAGCTCGCTTTGAGTTTTTTCGTTCTCTATTTGGTTTTTGAGCGTGATTATCTCGGTGTTTTTCTCGGTCAGCTCGGCATTCTTTTTCTGAACAGCCTCGTTGACGGCAAGCTTAGCCGCGGTATCGCTACTTTCGATTTTGGCTTTAAGCTCGGCAATCTCCGCGTCTTTATCCGAAACCGCTTTGTTAAGCGTAAGCTTAGCCGCGGTATCACTGCTTTCGATTTTGGCTTTAAGCTCGGCAATCTCCGCGTCTTTATCCGAAACCGCTTTGTTAAGCGTAAGCTTGGCCGCGGTATCGCTGCTTTCGATTTTGGCTTTAAGCTCGGCAATTTCCGCATCTTTATCGGCAAGAGCAAGGTTTAGTTCCTTTTCGCCGTTGACCTTCATTACCTCAATCTCGGATTTGCTGTTCGCCTTAAGCTCGGCTATTTCCGCTTCCTTGCCCGCAAGGGCGCGGCTCAGCTCTTTTTCGTTGTTTGCCTTCAAAATCTCAATTTCCGATTGGTTTGCATCGCGTATTTCCTTTTCACGACGCGCCAGCTCCTTGTCAAACTCCTTTGAACGAACCTGTTCAAGAATTTGTGCGTAGCCGGATTCGTCTACCTGAAAGACCTCACCGCAGTTCGGACATTTTATCTCTTGCATATAAACACCACCTGTTTTTTATTTATTTATATTATACCGCAGATTTATAAACAAGTCAATAGCCAAAAAATTTTCTGATAGCGGAGGAGGAGCTTTTGTAAATGTATGCTTGCCGCACTCCACCGCGCCACGCAGCACCCCCCCGCTGCGCCACGCACCACCCCAACCCGCCGAGCCGCGATTTCACCGTACGTTGCGCCCCCGCTACGTCGCACTCCGCCGCGCACTACCCCACCCCGCCTTGCCGCGGCGGACGGTTTTGGCTGCGCGGAGCCTTAAAAAAAACGAAGCCGATACGCCCCATATCGACATATTGCGATACACACTGTAAAATTTTACCACTAAGTTTTTTTTTGACAAGCAAATTCGACAGTTAATTCTCTTTTGTGAATGTATAATAAACCTATAAATAAGGATTTATTCATACAAAGGAGGAATAAGGATGTCGGAGCTACAGCTTATGGCATACGAGAAAAGAACAAAAAGGGAAAATGCAAAACGCGGAAGAAGACTTGGGATTTCGGCAAGGGAGGCGGCGCTGTGTCTGCTCGGGCTGCCGATTGCAATGGCGATGCCGTACAGCGGAATTGCTCCGTTCGGACTGTCGTTTCTTGCGCAGGAACGGCGGCTGTCCGGAAGAACGCTGCTTATGTTTGCGGCGGTGTGCGCGGGCAGCATAGCCGCGTGTGACAGGGTTGGCGCGGCAAAGTACATCGGAGCCGCAATAATCTATCTTGCGGTTTTGTTTGTGCTTGAAAAGGGGATAAAAATAGGTGATTCGGCTGCGGCAATAGCAGCGGGGGCGGCGCTGCTGCCTGTCGGACTTACCGCCATGTACTGGCAGGGGTTTTCGGCGGGCGGAGTGCTGCTGCTATTGTGCGAGGCTACGGCGGTAACGGCGGGCGCTTTTGCAATGGACAAGAGCATACAGGCGTTTTCGGGTAATACGCCGCCGGAGCAGATGTCTGCGGACGAACGCGTAAGCCTTGCAGCTGTTGCGGTAATAGCGGTTATGGGTCTTAAGCCTGTTTATATAGGTTCTGATTTCTCGGTTATGAACACCGCGGCGTCAATGGCGGTAATGCTTGCGGCGTCGTCGTGCGGAATGAGCTATGCCGCGGCGGCGGGAGTTATTCTGGGGACTGTTTGCGGAATAGGCGGCGATTTCTTTATGCCGATACTTGGCGCGTACGCGTTCTGCGGCTTTTTGTCGGGAGTATTCTCAAAATTCGGCAAGGGCGGCGTGATTGCGGGCATGGTTATTGCAAACGCAATACTTGTCGTATACACAAACGGAGCGATGGATTCGGTATTGACGCTCTATGAGGTCATGGTCTCGGCGGTAATCTTTGTATTTGTGCCAAAGCGCGTAACTCGAGCGGTAAAACGCTTTATATACATCGGCGAAAAGGACAGGGAGAGCATTGTGAAGCTGAAGGGAAACCTCCGCGAAAAGCTGAATGGCGTATCGGGGTCGTTCGCGGCGCTTGCGCATACGCTAAAGCGGTTGTCGGACAAGGAAAAGGAGGCGGAGGTTACCGAGGTTGCCGCGCTGTTTGATATGGCTGCGGACAAGATATGCAGGGATTGCAGAAAGTCCGCGGTGTGTTGGGGCAAGGATTTTAACTCAACCTACAAATCGCTGTTCCGTCTTTTGGAGATTATGGAGGAACGCGGCTCGGTCAAAGCGGAGGACGTGACAGACTATTTTAAGGATAAATGCCTTAATCTTCCCAAGCTGTTGGAGGAAATAAACCGACAGTACGAACTCTACAAGGCGAGCCTTGCGTGGAAGGGGCGCCTGAAGGAGAGCCGCGAGCTTGTGGGCGAGCAGCTTTGCGGCGTGTCGAAAATAATAGAAAGCATTGCGGACGAGATAGAGAACGATTCGGGGTGCGACAGCGTGACCGCGGAGGAAATAGTCAAAAAGCTGGAGGTCAAGGGGGTTCGTACGGACGGAATTTCGGTTACGCGCGACAGAAACGGGCGGCATACCGTAAAACTGGAGATGTGCGGACGTTCGGCGACCGAAAAGAATCGGAGCGAAGCGTTTGACATAATAAGGGAGACGCTGCCGCGCCCGATAGACCTGCACGAGTGGCGGAGCAAGGATGAAAAGCGCTGCGTGTGGGAGTTTGAGGAAACGGAACGTTTTGAGGTCGAAACAGGCTTTGCGGGCGCGGGCGCATCGGAAAAAAGCGGCGATAACTGTCGTTTTACGCGGCTCGGCTGCGGAAAATATGTGGCGATACTGAGCGACGGTATGGGAACGGGCGCAAGGGCGTCGAGGGAGAGTAACGCGATAATAGAGCTGCTGGAGAGCTTTATCAGAGCGGGTTTTGACAGCGGGATTGCCGTAAAGCTGATAAATTCGATAATGGTAATCAAGTCGGAAAACGAGACGTTTGCAACGCTTGATATATGCGTCATAGACCTTTACACAGGCGAGGCGGAGTTTATTAAGACGGGCGCCGAGCCGAGCTTTATAATGCAGAAAAACGGAGTGGAAACGGTACGCGCCGCATCGCTGCCTGTGGGAGTTGTCGCGGGAATCGAAACAGATTCGACGGTGCGGTGCGTTAAGGACGGCGACACTATAGTGATGATTACGGACGGAATTGAGGGCAAAAGCGGCGACAGCGGCAGAATAAAGAGTTTTATAGAAAAGGAACGCGCGTGCGGCGCGAACGAGCTTGCGAACGCAATTCTTCGCAACGCAATCGGCGAGAACGAAGGAAACGAAAATGACGATATGACGGTTATAACGCTTAAAATAAGGCAGCGGAGGGAATTGCTGCACGTTGCCTAAGGCGCACGGGAGCCGAACTCAATATGCCCTGTAATTAAAAAATCACCATCTTTTTGAACCGTTGTACTTGCAAGGCTAAACTCAAAGGCAGTCCGCGGCGGAATATTCCGCCGCGGACTGTTTGTTTGCCGTATGAAATTTTCTAAAAATAACAATCTTTTAATTTCTTGTTGCCTTATTCAGCATATCAATAAGCGCGGCGCGGTCATACCTATATGCCTTGCTGCAGAACTGACATACAATCTCCGCCTCGCCCTGTTCGTCTATAATGTCCTGAATCTCTTTTTTGCCCAGGCTTATAATTGCCCGCTGCATTCTTTCATCGCTGCAATCGCATTTGTACGACACGGGCATTTCTTCGAGTATCTCAACCTCAAAGCCCCGCATAACCTCGTGAATCAGCTCCGCGTTTGTTATGCCTCTGTCAAGCATAGATGTGACGCTCGTTATTTTTTCCGCGGTCTTTTCAAATTTTTTCAGATTAAATTCATCGCAGTCCGGCATAATCTGGACAATAAACCCGCCCGCCTGCTTTACGCTGCAATCCCTGTCAACAAGCACGCCCAGGGCAACAAGGCTCGGCACCTGTTCCGACTGTGCAAAGTAGTATGCCAAATCGTCGCCGATTTCTCCGGTCTGAATCGGAACCTGACCGATATACGGCTCCTTCATCCCCATATCTCTGATAACGCTAAGATAGCCGTTTGTGCCGATTCCGCCGCCCACGTCTATTTTGCCCTTCGCGTTAAGCGGCAAATCCGCGTCGGGATGCGCGATATACC
>URZD01000045.1 GCA_900552305.1 uncultured Eubacteriales bacterium | reverse complement strand
CCGCCTCGGTTGACGAAAGACTGATATAATACGGCGCGTGTACCGAGAGCCGCACGCTGCGCTTTGCTGCGCGTCTGCCTATTTCCTCTGCGGCGTCGGCTGAAATTTTAACGCCCTTTCCGCATTGGTATTCGTATGCGCCGAGTCCGTGCTCGCTGACCCATTGCGGCGCGTCAAGCGACGATTTGTGGCCCGCCGCGTAAAAATCCTCGCAGTTCCCCGCGGGGCCGAAAATTGCACCCATGCTACCGCACCTCCGTTTTGTCATCGCGTATCTTTGCAAGCAGCCGCGCTTCAAAGCCGCGCTTGAACCGCACAAACCAATCCTCGGAAACGGAAATAGGTTTCACAAGAATTGTAAGCATATCAAGCCGATTTCCGCCGCAGACGTCGGTAAAAAGCTGGTCGCCGACCAGAGCCGCCTCGCACGGCGCGACATTCATATCGCGGCAGGCGCGCAAAAGCTGTCTTTTGCACGGTTTAAGCGCCCTTGCCGCGTACGGCACGCCCGCGTTTTCCGCAAAGATTCGCACTCTTTTCGTCTTGTTGTTTGACACAAAATATACGCCGAAGCCCCGTTCTCGCAGTCCGTTAAGCCAGTTCAGCGTTTTTTCGTCCGCTGTCGGCAGAGCATACGGCGCAAGAGTGTTGTCAATATCAAAAATAAACGCTTTTATCCCGCTTTCCGCAAGCGCGGCGGCGTCAATGTCAAACACCGTGCCGACAAACATATCGGGCAAAAACAGTTTTTTCAGCAGCTTTTTCATTACGACAGTTTTTCCTTTACAATGCTGTTTATCATTTTTCCGTCAGCTCTGCCCTTTGTTTTGGGCATTACAAACGCCATGATTTTACCCATATCCTTCATTGACGCTGCGCCGGTCTTAGCTATAGCGTCCGTCACGATTTCTTCAAGCTCCTCGCGCGTGAGCTGCTTGGGCAGATACGCAAGAAGGATTTCGATTTCGCGGTTGATGTCCGCAATCAGGTCGTCTCTGCCGCTCTTTTCGTATTCGGGAAGAACGTCGCGGCGCCTTTTAAGCTCCTTTGCGATAACGTCGGTTACTCCCGCGTCATCAAGCTCGGTCCTGTTGTCCTTTTCGTACTGTAAAACCGCGCTGCGCACCATCTGAACGGTGTTTTTGCGTATTGTATCCTTTTCCTTCATTGCCTGTTTAAGGTCGTTCATTAAGGTTTCTTTAAGTGACATAATTTTTTACCCTTCGGTCGTCCGTCACAGCCGCGAATCCGCGTCATACTACGGACAGCCCCCTTTCCGCCCGTATAGGGCTGTTTTTAAAGATTAAAAGCCGCCGTCTTGCTGACGGCGGCCTGCTTTTTTAAGATTATCTGAACTTGCGCTTTCTTGCAGCCTCGGATTTCTTCTTACGTTTTACGCTGGGTTTTTCGTAATGCTCTCTTTTTCTGACTTCCGATATAACCCCTGCCTTTGCGCAAGAGCGTTTAAAGCGACGAAGCGCGCTGTCCAATGATTCGTTTTCTTTAACTCTGATTTCTGCCATTGTCGGTTTCCCTCCCTCCAAAATAAATTGGAAATGTGGATTTTCTTTTGTCAAACAAGTTACATAAAATTTCTACTTTTCTATTATAACGATTTTTATTCATTCTGTCAAGTATATTATAGATAAATTTTCGGTATATTTTTTGTGTAGTTTCCATTATAAGGATTTTAAATAAAAATTTTTACTTTCTAATCAAGCAGCGGACGCATTGCCGAGTTCCATACAAAAATGCGCGAGCCTTCTTTGTCCGTTCCCGTTTCAGACGGAGCGTTGAGCAGTTTCCTGCCGAGTAGCCATGCGTCAAAGCGCTCCGCGCTCAAAAGCGCGTTGTTTGCGTAATCAGCCTTATAGCCGCATCCCAAAACAAAATCTTCCTCCGCAGAGTTACCCGCAAGGTCCCTGACTTTGGCGCTTGCGCCGCTCAGGCTCCGCCCTCCGAGCGAAAACACACTGTACCCGTCTGTTGTTACTTCCTCCGCGGCGATTTGCGTTCCTTCGGTTTGCAGCGCAACCGCCGCTTTTCCCGAATTGTCGCCGCTCTTTATGTAAAGCGTCGATTTGCCGTTATCAGTTTCAATATACGAATCCTCTATCCGCGGACTTTCCGAGTCAACCGTGAATTTAATATCATATGTTTGCACCGCCCCTTTGTAATCAAGCTCAGCTTTAATACGCATAATATATTCTCCGTCGGCAAGTCCGCTTAATAAATTTTTGACGCCGACCGAGCCGCCGGGCATTGTGTTTGCCGCGGGTTTATCGCTTTTTTTACTTAAATTGTTTATACGATATGTATTTGTTTTTTGTTCGCCGCTGCTTTTGTCAATTACCCAAAATTCCATTCTTTTTATGTTTCTTATATTATCGGGATATATGTATAAATCATTCGCATTAACCGAGGATACATATGCCGTACCGTCGTCCGCGCTGTAATTCAGCGCGCCCGCGCAACCATCGCTCACGCCGAAAAGCTGCGTTTCCGAGTATTCCGTTTCGCCGCCGTTGTATTTGATACCGGTGAATATCGGAGCGGCTGTCCAGTCGCCGTAAAATCCCATAAACGGGATTGAAATATCGGGGCTTGAGTCACTGCGCAGATATACATACCCCTCCACAAAAAATCCGTTTTGGAACACCTTAAGCCGCTTGTTCATTTTTGCGGTATCAAGCTTAAGCGTGACATTCACCTCGGCTGTCGCGCTTCCCGCAATCCTTATGCTGTTTCCGCCGGCAAAGGTTACCGCTGCGCCCTCCAAAAGCTCGGAATTGCCGACAACCGCATTCCCGTTTTCATCGGTAAGGCAGCTGTCCGTTATAACCTTTGCGTCAAGCGTATAATAAAGCGCATCCGCGGTAAGATTTTTAACATTAAACTTAAATGTTGTTGTACTGCCGAGCGTATCCCCAAGCTCAGCCTTTGTTTTATAGTCCGTATCTCTATAAAGAACCGCCGGAGTCTTTGCCGCCGCAGCCACGTCGGCAAGACCCGCGCCCTGACTTCTCGGCGATAGCGGTATTTTGTCCGTTTCAATAGGCGTGGCGGCGGAACACAGCTTTTGCTGCACCAGCCTTTGCATTGCCTCTGCAGAGAGATTTCCGTAATCCTCCCGAACCGACTGCTTGACCGCAGCCGCGCTCCCGGCATAATTCGGCGCAGCCATCGAAGTTCCGCTTTTGTAGCCGTAGCTTTTACTCTCCGTATCGTTTATATCCCTGTGAACTGCCGAATATACCGTATCTCCGTAATCTGCAATTTCCGGCTTCAGCTTTAAATCGGGAGTTACGCCGCGGCTTGAAAAATCGGTTATGCCGCCGCTAAGCGTAATTGTAATTTTCTTATTATCCGCACCTTTCAGTATTTCTCCGTTGCTTTTTGTAACGGTAATGCACGGAAAGATTTCGGTTTCCAAATCCGCTCTTATATTATCATTATTGCTGTTTATAATTACAAGACCGATTGCACCGCTACTCTTTGCGTTCTTCGCCTTGGTTGCAAAACTGCATTCACCTCTTTCGCAAACCGCTATTTTATCTTTCACAATCCTGCCTTCAAAATCGGTTTCCTGTCCGTATCCGCACAACACATATTCTCTGTCGCCCTCGCCGAGCAGTTCACCGACAGTTCCTCCCGCACGACTGTCAACATACTCTATTTCCGCGCCGTTACACAAAATTCCCTGTTCCTTTGCCGCCGCAACCGCCGTGGAATAATCTATGGACGCGGGTGCGCCGACCGTTCCGTAATCGGGGTATTTTGCAAACGGCTTTTCATATCCGCGCTCGAATCCGAGCGCGCCGCTGTTTCCCGCAGATACCGACACTATTATACCTTTTGAACGTAGTGTATTTAAATATCCGTCATAATTGGGTTTTGTCGAGCTTGAAAATCCTGACGCCGTGCCAAGGCTCATGTTTATCACATCAACCCCAAGCTTTGCGCAGTCGTCAAGCGCGGCAAGAACGTGTTCATCCTTCATATATTTTGCATTGTCCGCCGCAATTTTCATCAAAACAAGCTGCGCGTCCCGCGCTCTGCCTTTCAGCTTTTCGCTGTTGCCCGCCGCTATGCCCGCAACGTGCGTGCCGTGATTGTTTACAGAGTCGTAGGTTTCGCAGTCACTTCCGACATAATCGTACGCAAACGGAATTTTTGCGCTTTTGTATGCGTTGCCCTTCCCTTTCGCATTTGTAGTTTTAATAAGCTCTTTTGCCGTTTCCTCATTCCATGCAGCATTCGGCGGCGCGGCGGCAAATGCCTCGTGAGCTGTGTCAAATTCATTGTCTATAACCGCTATGACCGTTCCTTTGCCTGTGTATTCGCCGCCCGATACCGACAATGTACTTATACCGTCTGCGCGGTTTTCCTCCGCGACGGTTATCCCGGTTATCCCGTATGCCGCGGTCGGCTCAAACCTCGGATATGAAATATAAACATTCTTTACGCCGTCAATTCCTTTGAGCTTTTCCATATCCCCCGCAGTACCCCTGACCGAAAATCCGTTCATGATATGCGTATATGTATTTTCAACCTCGCCGTTTATTATGCCGCAGACCTCTTGCGCGACGGTTTTTTGAATCGAGTTCACCCTCGAAAGCGCCGACCCCTCGCGCGCCGAAACGCCGCCTGCGGTGCGTTCGATTACTCCTCCGCCTTCAAGCTCGACAATAAATGTTACATCACCGTCACCGTAAAATCCGGCAGCTCCAACCCCGTCAAAAGCCGCATATGCCGCTGCGCTTGTGCAAAGCATCGCAAAAATCATACACACCGCAAACAACCTTTTTAACTTCCCCACACCATCACCTCATAGAAATTTTATATGTCTATTATAACACCTTTCAACGTATGACCGCAACATATTTTTACAACTTTTTCAAATACTGTTTAAATTTTTATACATCCGCTGTCCGAAAGTATTTGTTCCTATATAAAAAGAGCGGGCAAACAATGCCCGCTCTCGCAAATTTGTTATTTGTAATTCAGCAAAAGATTTCTGTATGTATGCTCCTTATCCTGTACATAGGTTGCGCCGTTTTTTAAGTCGTAGCCGCTCATCATCAGCATCGGAGCGTCCAGCGTTTTATGCAGCAGAGTTGCAACCATGCCCCTTGTCAGCGGGGTATCGGGGTCAGCCTTTTCAAAGCCGTCCGTGATACCGAGCGATTTCATAACATTCAGATAGCCGTACGGATAGCCGCCTGTCGTGCTTGCCATCGACTCATAGCCGAGCATTCTTGAAAGTATAGCCGCCGCCTCGCTCAGCGTAACATTGTTGTCCGGTCTGAAGCTGTTGTCCTCATAGCCGTTTATATATCCCATATCGGTCATAATGCGAACGCTGTCCGCCGCCCAATGACGGTTATCAATATCGGAAAATTTCATATTTGCATTAAACACACCTACGCTCTTTTTGAGCGGAGGCAGCAGCCTTCTGCAAAGCGCTGTCATTTCAACGCGCGACACATTGTTTTCCGGGCGGAAGGTGTTATCCTCATACCCCGCAACTATGCCCAGCTTGCTCAAATCCTCCGCCGTGGTATAAAGCGCGTTATTACTTTCAATATCCGTAAAAGCAAAGGCGCACATACCGCTTATACAGGTTAAAATCAGTATTGCCGATACAAATAAAACAGTTCTTTTTTTCATCTTCGTCCTCCATATATAAAATAACAAAGTGTCATTCACCGCACTGCCGCACAAACGCCAAAAAGCCGCAAAAGGCCCAAAAGCCGCGGCGCTATTTAACGTAAAATATTCCGTCCACTTCCTCATCGTTTATAGCCGATGCAAGGTGGATTCTGTATTTTATTCCGCTTTTTAATCCGGTAAACACAAATTTGTCCGTTGTTATCGGTCCTACGGTTTTTAAGATGTACCCCTCATCCGTGTCGCCATTTATAAAGTACAAACCGATATAATAATTGCTGCACGGATTTGATACTTTTGAAAAGTCCACTGTTATCGAGCTTTGATTTTCTTTAAGCTCAACAAGTCCGATTCTGCGCGCGTCCGGCACCTTTGATATTGTTTTAACCAAAAAACTGTTCTCTGCCGGAGTCTCGTCCGCGTACACGCAAGCGGGCAGGACAAGACACAATGACATCAGTAATACTAAAAGATTCCTTTTCATTTTTCCGATATAATAAAAACCGTTTGTTAAATGACGATTTTTATTATTTCTCCCTTCTTTTAAATTTGTTGTATTTGCCGTATCGCAAATATTTTTTGATTGCCGTCATTATCGTTTTGTAAATCAGATAATGCTGTTTCGGATTTTTCTGCTGTTATCGCCACCCCTCCTCTTCATAAAATTATACCATATTTTACCTCTTGTTTCCATAACCTTGCACGAACGACAATTATTTCGCACAAACGACATGATTTTTCCTGTTGACATCATTTTTCATCATTATTCTGCATACAAAAATGCCGTCATTATAACTTAGCGAAATCAAGCCGTCATTGTTCCTCAATGCGCTTTTTATGCTTTCGATTCCGTAGCCGTGCCTTACGCTGTCCGACTTGGTTGTCTTTATTTTATTGTTCTTTATTTCCACATACGGCGAGGTGTTTTCTATTACTATCTTCACCGTTTTTTCGTCCGCGGCTACGGACACAAGAATATACTTGTCCTCTGTTTTCTCACACGCCTCAATGGCGTTATCAATCGCATTATACAAAACTCGGCTCAGGTCAACCGACGGGATATTTATACCTTCGGCAATATTCAGCTTTACATCATATTTTATGCCCAAATCCGCGGCTTTTTTGCTTTCGATATTTAAAACCGTATCCAAAACCAGATTGTCCGTCCTTGAAACCGAGGTGTTTTTAAGAACGGTATTGTTTATATCCTCGACATACTGTCCGGCAGCCTTGCTGTTGCCCGCCGCAAGCATTTCCTTCATCTCCGCCATATGCTTTAAAATATCGTGCCTTAATATGTGCAGCTCCCTTTCGTTTTCTTCAAGGATTTTATAGTTTTCCTCGTTTGATTTTAATATTACGTCAAGGGTCTGCGCCTGAAGTCCCTTTTCATAATAATCGAAAAAGTCAAATATCATTACGTTTATGTATCCCAACCCCAGCACGGCGATAAACGACATAAAGTAGCGATGATTTGAGAGCTGTGCCATATACGAATCCAAAAGCATTAAAAGATATACGCTGAATATCGGGCATAACACCATAAGTATATTATACTTTAAAGGCAGGCTTTTGTATTTTTTCTTTGCGATATAAACGGTAAACATATTCAAAACAAATAAAATTGTCGTTGTAAGCACTATCCCCAAATACCTCATTGTAAAGCCGTCATCATACTCGGTTTTAAAAATATTTGAAAGAATCATGGCGGTTATTATTTCCGAAATCATGATTGCAATTACATACACAGTTACAAAAAACAGCTTTCTTGCAAACGACCCCTCAAAGCACAAAAGCGCTATCAGCAGCAACAAGGCTATTGAAACGCATATATTAACCTGAAACGGCAGGTACATATTTGTCCTTATAATGCTTATCGCTGCCGCCGCACAGAAAAATCCCCAAAACAGTCCGCCTATTCCTTCCTTTCGACCAAGCACACCCTTAAAGTATATAAAAACTATCACAACATCCAAAACACTGGAAATAATCTCTATTGCATTTTTCACGTTAAATCCTCCTGTCCGCAAATTCCAAATATGCCGATATTGTATTTGCACTGTATTTCCGCCCGATAGGGAGCCGCTCTCCGTTTGTTGTGTTTACACATGAATTTTTCTTGATGCTTTCTATGTACCGCATATTTACCGCATAGCTTTTGTGGCACTGCACAAAGCCGTGTTCCTCAAGAATACTGCACATATCCTGAAATTTGTTCTGCCCCTTATAGTCCTTATCGGCAGTATGCACGGTTATTGTATGCCCCAACGCCTCTATATAAATGATACGTTCGGACAGGACACGCGCATATTCGCCCTTGTAGCATACGGTTATGTAAAAATCGCGGCTGCGGTATTCGTTAATTGCGTCATTGATATTTCTTTTTATAAAATCGTCCGGCTCGGATTTCAAAACGTATCTGAACGCTCTGACCTCATAGCCCTTTGCGGAATACTCGCTGTGCGAGGTAATAAACAAAAGCAGGGTGCGCTTATTCCTTCGGTACAGCTCTGCCGCCACGCCCATTCCGTCCGTTCCGGGCATTTCAATATCCAGCAGAACTATGTCAAAGTCAATGTCCGAGCCAAGCAGCTCGTCTCCCGAGCAAAAAGCATACACCTCCGCCGATTTATCCGTAATCAGTCCTTTAAGTCGGTTAATAAATATTTGCCGATCGTCGCAAATTGCTATTTTCATATATAATTTACCTCCGTGCATACAGCAATTCTGATTATGTCCATAAATTATATAATCCTTTTCTTTATAAAATGTAATTTTATTATACCATATTTTACCGTTACAATTCAATAGCTGTTACATAAAAGTAATATTTGCCGCGCCGCGGCTCCTCCCCAAATATGAAATTTTTGTGAACGTTTATTTTTGCTCTTGACATTCCCAAAATTTTGTACTATAATGTTAGGACACTAACAATAAATGTTAGCAACCTAACATTTATAAAAAGGAGGTGCGGACGTGGAAAAGGGCGATGAGATAGGTCAGGAAATCAAGTGCCTGTCCAACGAAATCAGGCGCTGCATGGTTGGCGGCGATAATATGCGCGGAATAACAAGAATGCAGGGACTTATTATCGGGTATATTCATCATGAGGGCGCAAAGCGCGACATATTTCAGCGCGACATAGAAACGCGGTTTAACATACGGCGTTCGACCGTTGCGGAGATGCTGAAGCTCATGGAAAAGAACGGACTGATTGAGCGCACAAGCGTAAAGGAGGACGCGCGTCTGAAAAAAATCACGCTTACGCCTAAGGCGGAGCAGATACACGAAACGGTACGCGCGGACATCGAGATGATTGAAACGCAGCTGCGGCGCGGAATATCCGGCAGGGAGCTTGCACAGTTCCTTAAAACCGCGAGGAAGATGCGCAAAAACCTGACCGACATGGCAGAGGCTCGCGAAAAGGAGCTTCGCGCGGAAAAATAAAAAACAACGACAATACAGAATAGGAAGGAAAATGCTTATGTTTAAAAAACTTGCGGGGTGTGTACGGGAATACAAGACCGCGACCGTACTTACACTTCTGTTTATAATAGGAGAGGCGATTATCGAAACTCTTATTCCTTTTAAGACTGCCGACCTTGTGAACAGTATCAAGGCGGGCGCGGAAATAAAAAGCGTCATAAACACGGGCGCAGTTCTTGCGGTAATGGCGATTTTCTCGCTTGCCTGCGGCGGAATTGCGGGCGTAACCTGCGCTAAGGCGTCGGCAGGGTTTGCAAAAAACCTCCGTCACGATATGTTCCACAAAATTCAGCGCTACAGCTTTGGGAATATAGACAAATTTTCGTCCTCGTCGCTTGTTACGCGTATGACTACAGACGTAACAAATGTTCAGATGTCGTTCATGATGATTATCCGCACGGCGGTAAGAAGTCCGCTTATGCTGATATTCTCAATCGTTATGGCGTATGTAATGGGCGGCTTGCTCGCAACCGCGTTTGTGGTGATTATCCCGGTTCTCGCCTTTGGTTTGTGGCTGATAGGCAAAAAGGCAATGCCCGCATTCAGGCGCGTGTTTAAAAAGTACGACCGTCTTAACGAATCAATCGAGGAAAACGTCCGCGCAATGCGTGTTGTAAAGGGCTTCTCGCGCGAGGACTACGAAAAAAAGAAATTCGGCGACGCGGCGGAGGATATACGCGGCGACTTTACGCACGCGGAGCGCATAATCGCGCTGAATATGCCGCTTATGCAGCTGTGCATGAACTTTAACATGGTGGTCGTTATGCTTGTCGGTTCGAAAATGGCAATTGCAAGCCGCGGCGTCAGCCTTGACGTCGGACAGATTTCGGCAATGCTGACCTACGGAATGCAGATACTTATGGCGCTTATGATGCTTTCCATGATTTACGTCATGATTACTATGTCGGAGGAATCCGCAAAGCGTATCTGCGAGGTACTGGACGAAACGCCGTCGCTGACAATGCCGACCGCTCCTGTAAACAAGGTTGCGGACGGCTCAATCGATTTTTGCAATGTCAACTTCAGATATTCCGAAAAAGCGAAGGAAAACGCGCTCTCCGATATTGACATACACATCAAATCGGGCATGACGGTCGGAATTATCGGCGGCACGGGCTCGGGCAAGTCCTCGCTGGTGCAGCTTATTCCGCGGCTTTATGACGTGAGCGAGGGCTGCGTCAAGGTCGGCGGCAAAGACGTCCGCGAATACGGTATAAAGACGCTGCGCGACAGCGTGGCAATGGTTTTGCAGAAAAACCTTCTGTTCTCCGGCACAATAAGTGAAAACCTGCGCTGGGGTAACGAAGGCGCAACGGACGAGGAAATCCGCGAGGCGTGCAGACTTGCGCAGGCGGACGAGTTTGTTCGGTCATTCCCCGACGGCTACGAAACAAAGATAGAGCAGGGCGGAACAAACGTCTCCGGAGGTCAGAAGCAGCGGCTTTGCATTGCGCGCGCGCTGCTTAAAAAGCCGAAAATTCTGATTCTGGACGACTCGACCAGTGCGGTCGACACCAAGACGGACGCGCTTATCCGTGAAGGCTTCCGCAAATTTATCCCGGAAACGACAAAGCTCATAATCGCGCAGCGAATTGCCTCGGTCGAAGACGCGGACATGATAATAGTTATGGACAACGGCAGTATTTCCGCGGCGGGAACGCATGACGAGCTTATGAAAACAAGCGCGATCTACCGCGAGGTATTTGAGCAGCAGAAAAACGGAGGTGACAGCGATGAAACAGCCGAGTAAAAGACCACCCGTACAGGCGGCGGGAAAGACCTTTAAACGGATTGTAAAAATGCTTTTCTCCTACTACCCGGCGCTTGTTCCGGTAACGGCATTTTGTATACTGTTCTCGGCAGCGTCGGCGGCGATTCCCGACCTGTTTATTCAAAAGGTCATCGCGGTAATAGAGAAATGGTACAAGACAGGCGACTGGGCGTCCGCCTATCCCGAAATATTGCCCAAGATAATATTCCTTATAGTTTTATACGTTATCGCGCTTGCCGCAATGACGCTTTACAACCAGCTTATGGCGTTCATAACGCAGGGCTTTTTGTGCAAGATGCGCCGCAGTATGTTTGACGGAATGCAGAATCTTCCTATTAAATACTTTGACACCAACAAGCACGGCGACATCATGAGCTATTACACCAACGACATAGACACCCTAAGGCAGCTTGTATCGCAGGCATTCCCCGCGATTATCCGCGCGGGCGCGGTTGTCCTGTGCGTATTCGGAATCATGCTTTGGTTCAGCGTATGGATGACGCTTATACTCCTTATCGGCATTGCGCTTATGATGTTTGTATCAAAGAAGTTCGGCGGCGGCTCGGCTAAGTTCTTTATCCGTCAGCAGCAGTCCCTCGGACGTACCGAAGGCTATGTTCAGGAGATGATGAACGGACAGAAGGTCATTAAGGTGTTCAGCCATGAGCGCGAGTGCGAGGCGGACTTTGACAAAATAAACGACAGCCTTTGCGAGGACAGCTACCGTGCAAACGCGTATGCGAACGTACTCGGTCCGATTATTCAGAATATCGGCAACATACTTTATGTCGTAATTGCGGTTGCGGGAGGTCTGTTCCTGCTCAGCGGCACGCCGAACGTAAGTATTTCCGGCATGGCGTTCAGCATAAGCATCGTTGTTCCGTTCCTTAACATGACAAAGCAGTTCACCGGCAACGTAAACCAGCTTTCGCAGCAGATTAACGCGATTGTTATGGGTCTTGCGGGCGCGGAGCGAATTTTCGCACTTATGGATCAGGAGCCGGAAACGGACGACGGCTATGTCACGCTTGTCAATGCGGAAATCGGCGCGGACGGCGAGATAAAGGAATCAAAAAATCACACCGGAAAATGGGCGTGGAAGCACCCGCACGGCGACGGCTCTTTAACGTACACAATGCTTTGCGGCGACGTGAGGATGTATGACGTTGACTTCGGATACGAGGAAAACAAGCCTGTTCTTCACAACGTAACCGTCTATGCCGAGCCGGGGCAGAAGGTAGCGTTTGTCGGCGCGACCGGCGCGGGCAAGACCACAATAACAAACCTTATAAACCGATTCTACGATATTGCGGACGGCAAAATCCGCTATGACGGAATAAACATCAACAAGATAAAGAAGTCGGATTTAAGGCGTTCGCTC
>URZD01000044.1 GCA_900552305.1 uncultured Eubacteriales bacterium | reverse complement strand
TCGAAAGCGTAGTGTTCCAGCTTGCGGTTCAATTCCTGCTTTTCGGCCTCCAGTTCCCGCCTCTTTACGGAATAGAACTGACTTTGCAAATAGGGAATAACAAGCTCTGGAGAACGGAGGAACAATTTGAGCGCATTGCGATTGAACCGGAACATGATGGAGAGTTTTTGCAAAAGGCCTAAGCGGCTCTCATGTTCTGCGTGCTGTTCAAATTCCATCCAAAGTGCAAGAATCTTCTGCGAGGACAGTTTGTCCAGGCTCTCTGTCGGTGCGTCGCTATAAGTCGCGTAATATTCCTCGAAATAGTGCTGTTCCGGATTCAGCTGCAAAAATTCCTGCTCAATTTCCGCAATGCGGTTCTTGGCGTTGAGCATTTCGTTCAGCTCCTGGGAAAGCGCGGTCGTCTCTTGATCCAACTGCTGCCGTTCCTCTGTGGGCATCTCCCAATCACTCATATTCGGATAGGCGCCAGTTTGATTCTCCAGGAACTTTTGCTTGTTGGCAAGGCTTCCGAGAAATGCTGTCAGAAAATCAGCATTCTTCTTTTCCAGCTTTTCCGCCAGCCACAAATCATCACTGTCAAGAAACGCAATCCACCGCCCCTTTGCTTCTCGCAATGCATAATTTCTTGAGATTGCAGCTCCGCTGTTTTTCTCGTTTTTTAAATACCTTATGCGCTTATCGCTGAATTGCCCTACAATACTGTCCGTATCGTCCGTCGAGCAATCGTCAACAATTATCAGTTCCCAGTTTTCATAGGTTTGCGCAAGAACACTTTCGATTGAATTCTTTATATATCCGCCGGTATTGTATGACGGCATTATTATTGAAACCAAGCCATTATTCATTGTGTTACTCCGTTTTCAGTAGTTTATTTATAAAATGTGTACAGGTACGCCAACGGCAGTTGCTTTATCCGATACGCTTCTGTTAACCAGCGCTCCGGCGCCGATAATACTATCTCTGCCAATAGTTACCCCTCCCCGCGAGGGGGATATTATCATGCAACGCATGCCGATATATGCCCCGTTTTTTATTCGAATTTCATTATGCTCCTGATGCTTACCGTGGCAAGCAAAATATACGCCGTAGGAAATTGTAACATTATCCTCAATGATTATTTTATCTCTGCATAAATCGTCTAAATAACACTTCATTCCTATGAAAACATTTTTCCCAATCCTATACCCCAACGCTTTATAAAGCATAACTCTTATGCTGTTAAACGGAATATTGGGAATAATTACAACATTAAGGTACTTGATTATCGGTTTTAAAACTATTTTTCCAAGTGAATAATTGTAATAATACGGAGCCTGTCCGTTATGAGTTTTTTCATAAATCCATTTCAGCAGCCGCAACCCTTACACCTCCAACAGTTGTTTTGCTTTCGCTTGTTTTTCATCATATGCGGCGCGGTCAACCTTTCCTTCAAGCATCAGCCAGTCGCCGTAGTCCATATCCGACACTGTGCCTTCGCGGACGGTGTCGCTCTTTTTAAGAACCTTGCCCACCGTTTGCAAAATAATCTTTAAATCGCCGATAAACGTAATACGGTCAATATACCGCAGGTCATATTCAAATTTCTGCTCCCAAGTAATGTTATTTCTGCCGCTTACCTGCGCTAAACCCGTAAGACCGGGCCTTACCGTGTGCCGCGTCCTCTGTGCATCCGTCATAAAAACCATGTCGCGCACAAGCTGCGGGCGCGGGCCTACGACGCTCATATCACCTTTTAAAATATTGATACATTCGGGAAGTTCGTCAAGGCTGGTGGCTCTTAACAGTTTGCCGAATTTCGTCAGCCGTACCTCGTCAGGCAATAGATTCCCGTTTTTATCTCTCTCGTCGGTCATGGTGCGGAACTTATAGAGATTGAAAATCCTCTCATCCTTACCAGGCCGCGGCTGTTTGAAAATAACGGGACTGCCGAGCTTTACTCTGACCAATATTGCAACGATTAAGTAAAGCCACCAAAATACAATTATCGCAGCCAATGCGCAGAATATATCCAAAGCTCTTTTTATGTACCTTTTATACATCAAAACACTCCCTGATGACCTTGATTACTCTTTCCTGTTCTTCCTCGGTCATTTTTATATCCGACGGCAGGCAAAGTCCTCTTGCAAATATGTCCTCGCCCACATTGTCGCCGTTTACGGTTATATAATCTCTGTCAGCGTAAACAGGCTGCATATGCATCGGCTTCCATATCGGTCTTGACTCTATGTTTTCCTTTTCCAATGCAAGCCTTATTTTTTCAGGAGTAACCTTATCCGCGTATTCCGAATTGACGGTGATACAGCTCAGCCAGAAATTCGGAACGCTGCATTCAAGGTACGGATTCATCTCTACCGGCAAATCCGCAAATGCTTTTTTATACCTATTATATATATCTGTTTTCAGCTTTCTGTGTTCATCTATATGTAACAGCTGACCTCTGCCTATTCCCGCAACGATATTGCTCATTCGGTAGTTATAGCCTATGTGGCTGTGCTGATACCACGGCGCGGCGTCACGCGCCTGTGTTGAGTAGAATCTGACCTTGCTTACCGCGTCCTCGTCATCCGACAAAAACATTCCGCCGCCGGACGAGGTTATGATTTTGTTGCCGTTAAAGCTTATTGCGTTATATTTTCCGAAGGTTCCTGTCTGCTTGCCCTTATAGGTTGCCGACAGCGACTCCGCCGCATCCTCTATCAGAATCACTCCGTAATCGTCACACAGCTTTTTGATTTCATCAAGCTTTGCGGGAGTACCGTACAGATTGGCGACAATGACCGCTTTTACCTTCTTGCCGTATTTATCCAATGCTGCTTTCAGCGCCTCGGGATTCATGTTCCATGTTTCGCGCTCGGAATCCACAAATACCTGTCTGCCGCCCAGATAACTTACCGGGTTGACCGTTGCGGCAAAGGTCATATCGGAGCATATTACAATATCGTCCCGACCTATTTCCGCAAGTATGCACGCAAGGTGCAGCGCATGAGTACCCGCCGTTACCGCCGCTGCGGCTTTGCAGCCGACATACCGCGCTATCTCGTTTTCAAATTCGGTCACGTTTTTTCCAAGCGGAGCCACCCAATTTGTATCGAATGCCTCCTTAACAAACATTTGTTCTTCTCCGTGCATTGTCGGCGATGACAACCATATTTTGTTATTCATGTTTCATTACTCCTTGCCAAACTAATTAAATACTGTTTACTCGTTCCAAACGACGGCTGCCGCCCACCTGCGCAGCATTCAGCCATGTTACATCCGATGCTCCGAGCCGCCGTGCGCAGTCGCGCGGAAGCGTTCCGTCACGGTAGTTTTTTCTTTGCTCCGCAAGCCACTTGCCGAGCCATATTCCGTCAGTCACATAGTTGGTCTTTATGTCAAGATTTCCGTTCTTTTCGTAATACTCGGCGGCAAGCCTGTATCGGACATCCCATGAATCTTCCTTTTTCCAGACCATTCCGAGTCTGTCGAGTTTTTCGCGCCTGTCCGCGGACAGCTTTTCATTTCGCCGCTGTCTGTCAATCCAGCGGCCGAGCATATATCCGTCAGGCGCTTTATAGGTTGTCGGAACACGCAAATTTCCGTGGCTTTTATAGTATTCCTCCGCCGCAGAATAGCCTTTATTCCACGCGTCCGCCTTCCTGCCCTCCCAGTTCATTCCAAGCTCGTCAAGCGCGCAGATTCTCTTGTCCGTCAGATAATTCCCGCCGCAGTTTTCGTTTTTCCGCGCGGCACACATATTATTTATCCACAAGCCGAGCTTTACGCCGTCATTCGTTACATAAAGCGCCGGCACGTTTAGATTGCCGAACTCTGTGGAATACCCCCGCGCCGCCTCATAATACCTGTTCCACGAAGCATCCCGCGCGCTTTCCCATACTATACCGATTTTGTTCAGCTTTTCTATTCTTTCCTTTGTCAGAACGCCGCTCGCCGCTCCGGAATAAACTCTCCTTTGAGTCGTGAGCCGGCTGCCGAGTGAGTAGCCGCTTTCTGTTTTATACCGTTTGGGAATCTCCAGATTCCCGTTTTCTTCGTAGTATTTTTTCGCCTCGGCATACATAAAATCCCAAGATGCGGTCAGCGTTTCGTTCAGCTTTTCAAACAGAGGTATGCAATCCTTCATCCCGTCCGTTACTTCAAAATGCTCGTTCACAACATTATAGTCTTGACCGAGTGCGCGGTAGTAGCTTACCGCAAGCCGCATTTCCTCCTCGATTGTGCCAATGCTGTAAATATTTTCCATATTAAGCACAATATCAAAAATCACAGAGAAACTCTTTATGCCCGATTGCAGCGCCCTGCCGATTTGCTGTTTATAGATGATAGGCGACACGGTCGGACGCAGCAGTATAACTCCGCCTATGCCGTCAACGTGAACGCCCTCGTTGAGCGCGTCTAGGCATTACAAAAGCCGCAGGTGCGAGCGGTCTGCGTCCGTCTTAAAATCGCGGAACGACCGATCCGATGCGGGGTCCTCCGAATACATGGAGTAAACGCGGGGATTTTTGTCCACCACGGCAAACCATTCCTTTGCCAGTTCGCGCATTTTGTGCATATGCTCATAGTCCGCGCAGGAGACAATATATTTTCCCGTGCGGTCATTCATGTGCTTATCAAATATCTCAGAAAGTCCGTCTGCCATATCCAGAGCCTTTCTGAGTGCGTCAAGATATTTTTCGCCCTCGTCGCGTACCGTCTTGCTTTTGGCGCGTTTAACGCGTCTTTGATATTTTTCCAAGTCCTTCTGACACGAGAACGCCGACAAAACACATTTCAGCGGCGCAAGTATTCCGCGGACTATCGCTTCGCCGAGGGAAATCTCGGACGCGATGTTGCCGTCAAAAAACTCGTCCGTCATATTTCTTTGGTTATCAAGATAGCGTATCGCGGTTGCGGACAGACCTAAAATCGGTGTGCCGTGGTATGCCGAAAGCAGTCTTTCCACACCATGCCCCCACATTTCCGCGCCGCAGCGGTGAAACTCGTCAAGAATAATAAAACCGGGTTTTATATCCGAAATTTCGGTTTCGCTCATATTCATCAGCTTTGCATATGTGAAAAAGCTGATGTTTTGGGGCGCATATCCGCCCGTTACTTTTTTCAAATTTTCAAGCTGCGTATCAAAAATGTATTCGGACGGCGACAGCCAGCATATCTTTTTATTAGGGTTGTCCTCGCATAATTTAAAAGCAATAAACGATTTTCCCGTTCCGGTCAGGTGTATAACGGCAGCTTTTTGTCAGACTGCAAAAGCGACTATGCATTTTCATATGCGCATTCATTATGCTCATACAATTCTATTCGCACGCCAAAACACCTCTCCTGACATCATTTACCACATAATGCAAATTATGTGACAGTAACAACATAAAATTTTTGATAATAAATAGATTATATCACGCTTTTGCAAGTATGTCAATTATTTAAGACTCATTTTAATAAATTTGTCCGGATTTTTATAAATCTTTTACATAGCTATAAGACCAAACACTTTTTAAAAAGTTTTGGTCTTATAGTTGTGCTCAAAAGCTATGTACAAAACAGCAATCGATGCAGCCGCCGCTTGCGGCGAGCACGACATATTCTCTATGTATCCGAACATTTGTCACATAATTTGCCTTATGAGAAAGTAGGTAATATTTATTCCGTTTTCCGCCGCAATCTTTATAAACTTTTCTATATAGAGCCAGTGTTCCTCCGACAACGGTTTGACTCCGTAATAAGATGAAATGCAGTCGGCATGAAACCACTGTGTAAACGGCATGGTTTGTTTCGGCAAAACCGCTCCGATAACGTTAAGCCGAAATGTACTCTCCGCCGAGATTCCGACCGGACTGTCAAACTTTACTGTAATCGTATGCTCACCGCACACGGCATCCTTCGGCACGTCAACCGTTATCCAGATTGCCTTATAACAAAGAGTGGATACGGTTGTCGTTCCGTCGGACGGAGTTAACACATCCGGTATAACGGAGGATTGCCGCGATATGTAACCGTTGTCGTACACTGTCGGGTATGCCGTTGTAATAACCGGCACGCACCCCGCCTCATATATTTTTACGTATTCCTTAATGTCTGACAGAACCGTAATATTTACGCGTTCCGTAACATACCAATCGGAATCTCCCATAAAAGCTACCTGATATGAAAACCGTTCTCCCAAAAGACAGCTGTATTCATTAAATTCGGGCGCATTGTTATCTATCGCCGGAAGAACCTTTTCCAGCGCTGATACATTTTTAATTCTAAGCATTTTTCCAGCTCCTTATATCTTCTTTTTTAATCAATTATATCCACATTTATGCGTCCGTTTAAAGCAGCGTTTTTACAGATTGTCAATCTGCCGCCGATTGCTTTTGTTTCTGCGGAATTCACATAAAACCTTCTTTTGCCCGAGCTTTCATTTCTGTATGTCAGCCTAACGCGAACGCCCTTTACCGAAAGTTCTATTGACGCGCGGCTTGCAGGAATATAGCTTGGAAACGCTATAACGATACTATCCAAATCCGGTTGAATGCCGAACGCATACTTAATCATATTTTTTATAAATACGGTTCCGCTGCCGGTAAACCAATCTCCCATTGAATCACCGTCTATATTAAATTCCTCGTTAAAGCAATATGAATTTGGCATAACAAACGGAGTCATTGTAGCATTTTCATGCGTAATAACCGCGGTTTTGTAAAGCTGTTCCCACGCTTTTTTAGGCTCGCCGAGAATAAACATAGCCATAGCGGAAAACATTGTCGCATGAACATACGTACATGAATTTTCATACGTTCCCGGAACAAGAGTGGTTATTCTTCCCACACCCTTCATATTCCTTGGGAAATACGGCTCAAAAGTTTTTATTCCGTACTTTGAATCGAGCTTTTCATAAGCCTTCAATATATCCGCACCGATTTCGGGAGTATTTTCAAGCATACCCGATATGCATCAAAAGGCATTTGACGTTGCGCTGTATCTGCATTTGCCGTCGCTGTCGGACACACTGCCAACCTTATAGCTCATTTTGTCACCCCAGCCGTGAACAATGTGCCAATTTCCGTCGCTGTCTGTTTCTATCGCGTACTTTAACAAGCCGTTCTTAATTCCTTCTCTGACAGCGTTATACCTTTCGCAATTTTCGCAAAACCTGCCGATATGCGCAAGAATCCGGTTCATCATATCAAGGCACATATACAGCTGCAACGTTGCCATTACGCTGACTCCGCTGCCGAATGCATCCGTACCTTCCGTTCTTCCCAAACCGCACACCGCGTCGTTCCAATCACCGTACAGTATTTTCAGACATCCTGTAGCTTTGTCTATGTTTCCTATCAAAATATTCGGTGATTTTCAAAAGATGTTCAAGCACGTCGCCCATATGCTCGCTTTTTTTGTATATCCCCTTCTTTTCGTCAATTATTTCATAATACGCGCATACCTCATCAAGAATTGAATAATCGTCCGTAAATGCAAGATACGAGTACAATGTTGAAATAACCCAAAGTCCCTGGTCGACAAACTCCCGTATGTCAAATTTCGGGATAATATCCGCTCTCGGCGGAATTGAGAACTGGCGCGGCGATCTTCCCGTTATCATAATATAGTTGAGGGAAAAAACAATCTTTTCTCTTGCCTTTTCCCGATTCCATACAAGCGCACTTTCCAGCTGCTGAAAAACATCGCGGACGCCGAGCATACCCCCGGCATAGTTTTTGCCAAGCGCACAGAAATCCACCTGTTTTTGCACATTCTTCATAAAACGGTTCATAACGCTTCTGTTCAGCTTAAAATCCTTAAAATCGCCGAAAGCTATGTCCAAATTATCTAACCGTTTGCTTTCCGACTCTTCCCGAGCATGAAGATCGTTCTCAATCCACTGCGTATCCGGTTTTTCTTCAATTAGTGTATTCGCCTCTTTTTCCGAATGGGTAAACGAAATAACATAATTTATTTCAAGCGTTTCATGCGGCTCCAAGCGGCGCCTTGCAATATCCGCCGCAACGGGCATATCCGTGGTCGTTACCGCATTAACCGTTTTCGGAAAACTGCCCGACCTAAGAGCCTGCGCATTTGTCAGCGTACGGCAGGAATCACCCATAAACATATTTTTTGATACCGTACCCGATACCTCATATTTCTTGTCCGATATATCCGAGGCTATAACGGCAATATTATCTATCTCCTGATGCGTATACACCATTACATTTCCGTTTTTATGCCGCTTTCCGTACCTTGTCAGCCGCCCCCAAAAATTCTCGCCTTCCGAATACCTTAGCAGCGGTTCAAAGTACGATACTGCATAGACCTCCTGCAAATACTCGCTTTTGCTTATAATGACAAATCTGTATACAATCTGTTTTTTACCGGTAACAGACGCCCTTACCGCATATATCAAATCATCCGCGTCCGTAATGTAATATGCGCAGCATTTTGAAAAAACCGTATACCTTTTTATATTCTCGTCCTCAAAAAGCTGCTTACAGCACCCCAAAACCGATACCGGAAGGTATCCTTGTTTCCCTTTTTTACCGCCCCAAAAGCCTATACACGGCTCCTCTCTGAGCGTTGCCGTTTTAAACAGCGTCAAACGACTCTCGCAAGCGTCCATATATCCTGACGAGTGCGCCCACAGGGTCATTCCGTCCTCATCATACGGATAGCGCGAATCTCCCACCGCACGCTCACAGCATAAAACATTGTCTTCGTCCAGAAAGTAGACGTTCTGAGGCAACCGCCTGTCAGCAGAGTTTTCGGACGTTACATCTTTGATTTTTTTCAACAATTCAAGTATTTTTTCCTTCATCACGTAATTTGCGGGAGACAAATACTCCCCCGCGGCTCCTTTGCTTGTTTTTATCAAATGTTTTTTCAAAGCAAAAGGCGGATACAGTAAAAGTATCTGTGTCCGCCTTAATCTCTAATCCACGGTTATTGTCAGAATATTCTCATACCCCTTATGGAACGCCGCCATAGCCGTCTTTACCTCTTTTCCGCCGACCGTAACGGATATATCGTAATCGCCGTAAAAGCCGCGAACCGTTCCCCTGCCGGTTTCGTCCGTTACAGCGGTTGCGCCCTTCGTCCACCACTTGTTATAGAGCAAATCCTGATACACCTCAAGACCCGGCTTTGCCTCAACCTCCTCGCCGAACAGCGGCGAAACGCCGCCTCCGTTATCACCGTTTTGCGCCTTGTTGTACGGACGGAACGGCGACGTCCAGTCAAGCCAGCAATCCGACATCCACCAGATATTAAAGCCTGTACAAGCCGGGTGACTGTAAGCCGCAATAAGTATATCCCGCATTGCGTCGCTCTGACCGTCCCAACCGTATTCGTCATTATATGCTCCGAGCGAAAACTCGGTTATCGCAAACGTCTTTTGATACTCATATGCAAACCTGTCCCACGTTTTTAAAAGCTCGGTGGGTCTTACGACGTTTTCGGGATCGGCGCTGCCGAGCGCCATATGCCCCTGCATAGCTATCATATCAATCCTTACATCCTGATTTTTAAGTCTGTCAAGCCAGTCCCAATACTGCGTATAAAAGATTGAACTCTTAAACTGCGCATTATCGCAAAGCGCAAACTTCTGTCCGTTTGTGAGCGTTTCCTCGGCTATCTTATATACATCGCCAATTATACGCTTTCCGAATGCGTCCGTAAACATAGTCCTTCCGTTTATCTCATTTGTAACGTCCCATTCATATATATACGGAAATTCATCGTTCATCTCGGCAAAATGCTCTCTTATATACTCCTTCAACTGACTGTAGCGCGCCTCCTTGTCGCTGCCTGAGCCCTGAAGTAAATCGTATACCTTCTGTGGCGAAGCCTTATATGAATTTAAAGGCATCCAAAGCGCATGACCGCGCACATACTTGATTCCCTGCTCCTTTGCCGCAGCAATAACCGTTTTTGCACGGCTTGGGTCATCGGCATACGCTTCCCATTTAAGTCCGTTTCCGACCGACATGGAATTAAAGTTCGCTCCGACCTTGCTTAAGAGCTTTTGCGGCTGATTCGGCTTGTTTGCCGGCGCGTCGTTTATATACTCCGTATCCATCGTCACGCCGAACTTAAATTCATGCTCGAACATATCAAGTTTTACTTCGGCTCCCTGTACCGCCTTTCCGTCCCTGTCCTTAACCTCAACGGTAAAGTCGCCCTTGCGCACCTGCTCAATCCTTGCAAGCGCGTCCTTTCTCCACGCCGCGCCGGGTTTCAGCTCAGCCGGTAAAAGGTCGGTCTTTGTTTCCTTGTCAAAATAAGATACGTCCGCGTCCTTGCCGATATTCTGTACCGTAAAGCCGCCGATTTCCATTACCTGCTTATATATAGCGGTATAAATTCTCAGATTCTTCTCGCCTTCCAACCCGGTAATAAGAATGTCAAATCTTTTCCATTCCTTGCCAAACTCCACGGTTTCATCAAAGTTTCCCTCTATGCCTATACGGAGCTTTCCCGTTTCATAATCGGGGTCGCCGCCCGAAATCAGCCTTGCGTAAAAGCTGAGAACAAATTTATCGTCCTTTTCAGCCGCGGGCAGCTTTTTGTTGAAGTTTATAACCTTATCCTGATCGTAATAGCTTTCAATCCTAATTCCTATCCGCAGCGCGTCTGAAAACGGCAGCGGCGCAATAACTCCGCTCCCCTCGCCGATACTGTTTCCCGACATACAAACGGTCATCCGCGCATCGTTTTGCGGCTTTACCGAAACAGTATTTGCATACCGCCATACCGAAAGCCACGAATCGTCTCTTGTTATCTCCGCGTTAAAATCCGCCTGCGTAAACACCGTTTCGCCCTGAGGAAGCGCACCGCGTGCGCCAGACGGCTTTAAAACTCCCGACCAGTCCTCGCGGCGGTATATCAAATCGTCAAGTCTGCCCGACCGCGCAAAGCTCGTTGGCACCGGTCTGTGTACCTCCGATACAAGCTCAGCCGTTCCCGGCTTCAGCTCCTCCGACACTGCCGGAGCTGTTGTTCCCGTTGTGCTTATAATCCGAACGCGGTTTCCCGCCCTCTCGCGGACTACCTGAAATCCAAACGCATTGCCGCAAAACTCTGCCGGAGCATAAAGAACGTTTCCGACAAGACGCGGCGCAGCTTCAAGTCCGACAGCCTTGCCGTTTTTTACCGCGGTTTTGCTGTCCGCGGCAAGCTCAACAGACGTATCCCCCTTGATTGCGCTGATACATCCCGAGCCTTCATCAGTGACCTCTGCACCGAGCCTTTCCAAAAGCTCCCGCGCCGGCGCAAGAATACGGTTGTTTCCTGTGCCGAGCCTTACCGATATAAGCTCGGCTGAATACTTCTGTGGCTCTCCGTTTATTATAAGCTCAAGGTTACTTTCCGCACAGACCGGGAACGTCCGTGCAGTCATCAGAATGCAAAAAACGAGTAAAAGTATACCAAATTTTTTCATGCTTCCATACCTCAATTACCGTAGTTTTTAAAAATCACAATTCCCGACGGTGATGACGAATACGAATAGGAATATATCTCATCTCCGACCTCAATATCCAGCTCCGTACCGGGATAACACCTGCCTGTTCTGCAATCGTAAACCGTTGCGCGCATACCGTTAAATATATGCAGCCAGGTTGTAAATTCAGTCAGCGCCGTGCCGTGCAGCTGCTTATTCTTCTGCGAATGATACTGCTCTGCTATAAACGGATAATAGCCCTTTACCTCGGCTACGTTCAGATTATTATCAACACTCACAACCGTTCCTCTTACCGAGGTATCCATTGTGAACAGTGACCAATATCTGCCTGCGCCGCGGCTTGTAGAAGCATAGACCGCACCGATGCCTGTCGCTGCGCGCCGTACTACCTCAAGATATACAATTTCTCCGTCACGTTCAACCACGCGCACAACATCGCCTCTTTCAAGGCCCTCCGAATCTACTGTTGGAGTACCGCCGCCCATAAATTCACTGTCGCGCGTCATAGTCCATACCGTTTTCTGCTCCTCCGCAAGCTGCGGCAGCATATCACGTGTTATAAGCTGCGCGTCCGCCTCTGTCAGCGGCACTGCGTCATCATCAACATATTTAATTGTAACTGTTGAACCAACGTCAACTATATGAGAATTTTTCTTTTCAATAATAGTTGCATTAGCAAGCATAAATTCAAGTTCTTTGATTCTTCCTTCAACTTCTGCTTGTTCATTTCTTGCAGCATCATAGTCGGCATTTTCAGATAAGTCTCCTTGACTTCTAGCATCTTTAATTGCTTCGATAACCTTTGGTCTTCTTACATTTTTTAATTCATTTAATTCTTCTTCAAGTTCTAAAAAACCATCACTTGTTAATAATATATCTTTCTTTGACATTAATATCAAATCTCCTTCAAAATTTACAATAACAAGAATATACTACAAAATAGACTCTTTGTCAATTGTTTTTAATCTCATGATATCGTCTTTACATAGAGGAATGTCTGTTTTAAATTTAACAATCATTTGAGCATGATTTGCTTCTTCTATTAAAT
>URZD01000043.1 GCA_900552305.1 uncultured Eubacteriales bacterium | reverse complement strand
AATGATTTTTCAGCTGACCGCCTTCTCTTAAGTCAAATACATAATTTCTAGGCGTGATCACTACCTGGTCTCCATAGGAAATCTCATAATCCAGAGTTCTTCCAAAATAGAAATCCTTTGTTTTATAGGTTGCTGCTGTACACATATTCTGTTCCTCCATTCATCAGAGACTGTTTAAAAGTCAGTTCTGTATTACTGTTCACTGGTAACGTTCTGTAATCTGCATATTCCAAAAAGTTCCCAAGGCGTTGTATTTTCCAGTCTGTCATGTTATTATTTATAAAAATTGTGCATGAACGGTTCATCATTAGTGTTATATATTGTAGCACAAACTGTGAAAATTTAAACTCTTTTTTCCCGATTTCACACTTTTTTAAGAAAGGAACTTACCATGAATAAATCTATTGCAGTCGCAGGTACCGGATATGTAGGGCTTTCTATTTCTGTACTGCTGGCTCAGCATAATCATGTTGTTGCAGTTGACATAATTCCGGAGAAGATTGCTTTGATAAACCAGAAGAAATCTCCAATCCAAGATGAATATATCGAAAAATACCTGTCGGAAAAGGAACTGGATCTTACGGCCACCTCAGACGGAGAATCCGCCTACGCAGAGGCTGATTTTGTGGTAGTGGCCAACCCCACCAACTATGACAGCAGGAAAAATCATTTCGACACTTCCGCTGTTGAAGCTGTACTAAGCCTGGTCACAAGGGTGAATCCTGCTGCCACAATTGTGATCAAATCTACGATTCCTGTAGGCTACACAGAATCTATCCGAAAGAAGCTTCACAATAACAATATTATTTTCAGCCCGGAATTTCTCCGAGAGTCCAAGGCCCTGTACGACAATCTTTACCCAAGCAGGATCATTGTCTCCTGTGATGAACACACCAGAGAAGCAGCTCATACTTTTGCAGCACTTCTTCAGGAGGGTGCTCTTAAAGAAAATATCGACACCTTGTTCATGGGATATACGGAAGCAGAAGCTGTAAAACTTTTTGCCAACACCTATCTGGCACTTCGTGTTTCCTATTTTAATGAGCTGGATACTTACGCGGAAATGAAGGGGCTGAACACCCGCGATATTATCAATGGAGTCTGTCTGGATCCCCGGATCGGAACTCATTACAATAATCCTTCCTTTGGCTACGGCGGCTACTGCCTGCCAAAGGACACAAAGCAGCTGCTTGCGAACTATGACAATGTTCCGAACAATATCATAGCTGCAATAGTTGACGCGAACAGGACAAGAAAAGACTTTATCGCGGACAGAATCATTGCAAAAAATCCGAAGGTTGTGGGCGTATACCGCCTGACGATGAAATCCAACTCGGACAACTTCCGCGCGTCCTCGATTCAGGGAGTAATGAAAAGAATCAAAGCGAAGGGAATAGAGGTTGTTGTGTACGAGCCGACGATGAAGGAGGAAACCTTCTTCAACTCGCGCGTAATCCGCGACATTGACGAGTTCAAGCGCATATCGGATGTAATAATCGCAAACCGCTATAACGATGATATAGCGGACGTGCTTGACAAGGTGTATACAAGGGATTTGTATTTCAGAGATTAAAATAAAAACCGCTTGGTATTATTGACAAAAGCCAACCTTTGTAATATAATAGTATTGCAACTGAAAATAAGGTGCAGAAACGCCGAAACAAGAAAAGAACTTGAGATATTTGCGGAGAGTCTGCGTTTCAGCGACCAGGTGTTATGCGAGGCTGCAAAAAACCTTGAAATAACAATATCGGAAGGAATTTTTGAATTGCGTGGCATGATTACAAGCGATAACAGCGATAAAATTACCGCTAAAATTAAAGAAATCAAGAATTTATTGAATGAACGAAATAGAATTTGTAAAGCGGGTAAATAGTTTTCAGGGGTGTACAAGATAATTTGTACACCCCTGATTGCAAAATCATATCCGTATTTTGTTTTGAGTTACCTGCCGAAAGAGCGCCGTTTTTACTAATAGCCGAATACGCCGTCAAGCGATTCGTCGTTTTTTATCCATTCTTCAACGTCTACGACCGTGTATTTATCGGGAGTGTTGCGGATAACAACATTTTTGATTCCCGCATTGATAATCATTCTTTTGCACATGGAGCAGCTGGAGGTATTTTCGACCAGCTCGCCGGTTTTTTTATCACGTCCGACAAGATAGAGCGAGGAATCTATCATGTCGCGTCGCTGCGCACTGATTATGCAGTTTGCTTCGGCGTGGACGCTGCGGCAAAGCTCATACCGTTCTCCGCGCGGAATCGCGAGCTTTTCACGGATACAGACGCCGACGCTGCAGCAGTTTTTTCTGCCGCGCGGCGCACCGGTATAGCCTGTTGCAACTATCTCGTCATTTTTGACGATGATTGCGCCAAAGTTGCGGCGCAGACAGGTACCGCGCTCCAAAACTGTCTCGGCAATATCAAGATAATAGTTATTTTTGTCAACTCTCAAATCCTTCATTTTTTATCGACCTCCTTAATATTTTCAGTATACAATAAAATAATAATATTTTCAAGAGTTTTATATTGACTTTTGCGCGTAATAAAGGTAAAATAAAGTATATTGGTTTATTATGCTTACACGAAGGAGGAAAACCGCCCCTTAAAAACGGAGTTTGCCAAAAGGGCGGATTGTAATATAATGAAGAAATACGAAAGCCGATGCGAGGCGGACACAAGGCGGATTGCGGCAGAGCTTGCGGCAACTCTGAAAAAAGGCGATATTGTGGCGCTGCACGGCGACCTCGGCGCGGGGAAAACCGCCTTTGTAAAGGGTGTTGCGGATTTTTTCCGTTCGGAGGACGCTGTCACAAGTCCAACCTTCACCATTGTGAACGAATACTACGGCGATACGGTTATATACCATTTTGACGCATACCGTATAGAAAACGCTTCGTTTGAGCAGTGCGACTGGATGGATGACTACTTCTTCGGCGACGGAATTTGTATTGTAGAGTGGGCGGAGAATATTGCCGCCGTTCTGCCGGAGGGGTATATAACGGTTAAAATAGATAAAAATCCCGATAAGGGAACGGATTATAGGGAGATAACGATATGCTGATTTTCGGAATAGATACCTGTTGTATGTCGGCAACGGCAGCGCTAATGAGTGACGATGTCATGGTTGCGGAAACCGTGATAAACCACCACAGAACACATTCGCAGATGATGATGCCGCAAATCGAGGAAATGTTTCGCCTTTCCGACACGGAGCCGAATGACGTTGACGCATTCGCGGCGGCAGTAGGCCCCGGCTCGTTTACCGGGGTAAGAATAGGTGTGGCAACGGCAAAGGCAATGGCTCAGGCGGCAGGTAAGCCGTGCGTTGCGGTATCGACCCTTGAGGCGCTTGCTTTTGGCTCGGCGTTTTTTGACGGAATTATTTCACCGATTCTTGACGCAAGGCGTGGTCAGGTCTATAATGCCATTTTCAAAGGTGGAAACGGCATCCTTGAGCGTATTTGCGCGGACAGGGCGCTGACCCTTGACGAGCTTATCGCGGAGCTGCAAGAAGGAGCAAAAAACGTGATATTTATGGGTGACGGCGTTTTGGTATACAGAGATATTCTTCGTGAAAGGCTTGGCGACAGAGCGTTTTTTGCTCCCAAAATAACCGCGCTCAACCTCGGCGGCGCGGTTGCGGAAATCGGACTTGAACGCTTTAAAAACGGCGAAACCATACATTATTCAAAGCTCGTTCCGGAGTATGTCCGTCTTTCTCAGGCGGAACAGGAACGGCTCAGACAGCAGGGGAAAGGCGCAAAATAATGATTGAACTTTACAGAACAGACATACGCGCGTATTGCTGCGCAAAGAATTAAATTTTCCGAAAGGTACGGTTGAAAAAATGTCAAAGAAATTAAGTGCATTGCTTATAACAATAATGCTGACTCTGGCGATAATCGCGCCATCGGCGGCTTATGCCACGGAGGAGCCTAAGATTGCCGCAAAGGCGGCGATTCTGATTGACGCCAAAAACGGAAATATTCTTTTCGAGAAGAATCCGGACGATATTCTGTTCCCCGCCAGCACTACAAAGGTCATGACCGCGCTTGTGACCTTTGACGCGGTGAAGAAGGGCGAAATCAGCCTTGAACAGCCGCTTAAATTCAGTCAGGAGGCGGCGGACAGTCTGCCGTGGGACGGCAGCAGCATCTCGCTCAAGGTCGGAGAGGAAATGAAGCTCGAAAACCTTTTACAGGGTCTGTTGATTGCGTCGGGAAACGACGCGGCGATGTGTATTGCGGAGGGCGTCGGCGGAACGGTTGACGAGTTTGTCGCGAGGATGAATCAGAAGGCGAAGGCGCTTAAACTCAAAAACACAAATTTTGTGAATCCGCACGGCTTGCAGGACAAGAATCACTATACAACCGTGTCCGATATGGCGAAAATTGCCCGCGCGGCTATGCAGTACGAGGAATTCAGAAAAATTGTGGAGTGCGCGCATATCTACCTCCCCGAAACGAATATGTCGGACAAGCGCTATTTTATAAATACAAATAATCTTGTTTCAAGAATGAGATACCCGTACTATTACTACGACAAGGCTACAGGAATTAAAACAGGCTCGACGTCTGAGGCGGGCTACTGCCTTGTGTCCTCTGCGGCGGACGGCGATAAGTCGGTGATTGCGGTCGTGTTTAACGCCAACGATATTGCGCAGTCGCACAACGAGTCAAAGGCTCTTTTGCAATACGGAATTACACAGTTCAATATCAAGCGTCTTGCACAAAAGGAAGATATTTTCGGCGAGGTAAAGGTAAAGCAGGCGGCGGACGGTACCGATCACATTCTGCTGTCCTCCGAGAGCAATCTAGAGGTGCTTTTGCCGAAGGACGCGGACGAATCGAAGATTGAAACCAAGACGGATATACCCGACAAGGTATACGCTCCGATTATGCCGGGGCAGGTAATCGGCAAAACCGAGTTCATGTATGACGGCAAAAAAATCGGCGAGGTAAAGCTCGTTTCAACGGTTAAAATAAAAAGGCATATTTTCGGCTTTCTTATGTCATTCGGCGAGTGGCTTTGGGGATTCAGAACGGTAAAGGTAGTTGTATTCCTTGTACTGGGTATCGCGCTTGCGTTTATAGTTCTTGTTGCGGTAGGCTTTGCCAAAGCACTTAAAAAGAGTAAAAGCAAAAAACGCAGAACGAACAGATACAGTCCGCCTAAGTATTGATTGCTTTTTAGCTCTGAAAGTTGTACTATTAAAAATCAGCTAAAAAATAAATCCGGTTTGACACGGAAAAATTAGACTATATAGCGCAGCAGTATAAATGACTGCTGCGCTGTTTTTATGCAGCCGGGGTATTGAAACGATGAATAAAAATGCAGCGGCATGAGGTATTGTATTTAGCTTTTCAGATATTGCCGTATATAAACAAGAAAACAAATCGGCAGCACCGTTTTATGTATACGCAACCACCTCCGAAAGTTCGTATAAGCAGCGTTTTTCGGGGGCGGTTTTTGGGAATACAAAATTCAGTATAACAAAAAAATAAGGCAAATGTCAAGCGTGCGGAAGACCCTGTTTGGGCGTGGTTGCTGCCAATCGCAATTCAAAGTAAATAAATTTGACAAAAACGGCATAACGTGGTACAATAAAACGAGGTATAGCTTTTATGACATAAAACGCAGAAAGGCGCCGTTTGGAAGTAAGAGGAGTAGTTTTAAATGGAATTTGTAATGGACTGTTTAAAGGTAAACGAAAAAGGGAACATTGAAATCGGAGGCTGTGACGTAAAGGCTCTTGCGGAGGAATACGGAACTCCGGCGTATATCATGGACGAAAACACTATACGCGAAAACTGCAGAAGGTACACAGGCGCAATCCGCGACTATTACGGCGGCAACGGAATGGTGCTTTATGCAAGCAAGGCTCTTTCGTGTATGCGGATGTATAAAATAATGAAGGAAGAGGGCATGGGCGCCGATGTTGTGAGCGGCGGTGAGCTTTACACAGCGCTGCGCGCGGGCTTTCCCGCCGAGAAGATATACTTTCACGGCAACAACAAGTCGGAGTCGGAGCTGAAATACGCGCTTGAATCCGGCGTGGGCAGGATTGTTGTTGACAACCGCACCGAGCTTGATATGCTGGAGCGGCTTTCCGAGGAAAACGGAAGAGTGACAAAAATCCTGTTCAGGATAAAGCCGGGCGTTGACGCGCATACACACAGCTTTGTGCGCACCGGACAGATTGACTCCAAATTCGGCGTTGCTCTTGAAACGGGCGAAGCGGAGGAAATCATCAAATATGCCGACTCCCTTAAATATGTAAAAACCGTTGGTCTGCATTGCCACATAGGCTCGCAGATATTCGAGCTTGAGCCGTTCGAGGCTGCGGCGGAAATAATGATGAATTTTATCGGCGACATGAAGGACAAGTACGGCATAGAGCTTGATGAGCTTGACCTCGGCGGCGGATTTGGAATAAAATATATCAGCTCTGACAGACCGGTCGAATATGAACGGTATATGAAGGCGGTTTCCGCGGTGATTTCGCGGACGGCGGCAATCCGCGGCGTAAAGGTTCCGTTTGTGCTGCTTGAGCCGGGACGGTCGATAGTTGCGTCCGCGGGACTTACGGTTTACCGCGTCGGTGCGGTTAAGGAGATACCGAACATTCGCACCTATGTGTCGGTTGACGGCGGAATGGGCGACAACCCGCGGTTTATACTCTATAATTCGGAGTATGACGCGGTTTTGGTTGAAAGACCGCGTGCAATGCCTGTGAAAAAGGTTACAATCGTCGGCAAATGCTGCGAATCGGGGGACGTACTTATAGAGAATATCCCCATGCCGGAGATAAAAAGCGGCGACCTTCTTGCAGTTCTGGCAACAGGCGCATATAATTATTCAATGGCGAGCAACTATAACAGAATCCCAAGACCGCCGGTGATACTGACCAAAAACGGCAGGTCAAAGCTCGCGGTAAGGCGCGAAACGTACGAGGATCTTGTGCGTAACGATATGTAAGACAGGGTAAACCGCGATAGTGCCGTGTGCGCTGCGGAAAACGGCGGGATTCGGTAGTGTGTGATAAGTGCCGCGGGGAGGCGCTGACAGGCGCGGCAGCAGCACAGAATGTGTATTTATTTGCTGAGCAGCAGTATCTGTGCCGCACGGCAGAGTGAATTATAAACCGCCTTTTGAGCAGTCCGCAAGGTCGGCTCGGAGGACGAATCGGCGGCAGCATTTATGTCGTAAAGCGCGTTTTTGATTATGGGCTGCTTTTGGCGGCGATAGCTCCCGCAGGCAGCTTGGATTAGGAGAATTTTGCATATGTTTTCAAGATTACAAAGATGGTTTGGCAACGGCTGGATGGGTATAGCGGAGCTTTTGATAACGGTTTTCTGCGTGTTCCTTTCGCTCTCGTTCCATGAGTATATGCACGGCTACGCCGCATATAAAATGGGTGACGATACGGCAAAGAATATGGGCAGACTGAACATGAGTCCGCTCAGCCACCTTGACCCAATAGGCGCGGTTTGTCTGTTCCTTTTCGGATTTGGCTGGGCAAGACCAGTTCCTATTAACCCAAACAATTTCAGAGCGGGAAAAATGAAGCAGGGCATGGTGATTACCGCGCTTGCAGGGCCTGTGGGCAACCTTATTATGGCGTTTGTGTCGCTGCTGCTTATGCGTATAATCGGTCGTGTGTACGGCAATATGTCGGGCGTGGCGGCGATTGTCGTGACGGTTGTCTACATTCTGCTCAGCGTACTGGAAAGCATGAATCTTGCGCTTGCGGTGTTCAACCTTATACCGGTGCCGCCGCTTGACGGCTCAAAAATTCTGAACGCAGTTCTTCCGGCGCGGATGTATTTTCGGCTTATGCAGTATGAGCAGTACGGATTTATTATCCTTATCATACTTATAAATCTGCCGATATTTGACAGGTTTTTATATCTGCTTACAGGCGGAATAGAAACGTTTTTCAACCTTATAATAGGTTTGATACCGTTTCTTTAAAAACATCGTGATAAGGCAAACAGGGTGAAACATGGAACAGCTTTCATTTAAGCTTGACGCGTTTGAGGGACCGCTTGACCTCCTTCTTGCGCTGATAAAAAAGAATAAAGTTAATATTTACGATATACCGATAACCGAGATTCTCGACCAGTATATGCAGGTAATGGCGGAGATGAAGGAAACCGACCTTGAAATTTCAAGCGAATTTCTGGTGCTTGCGGCAACCCTTCTTCAAATTAAGTCAAAAATGCTGCTGCCCAAGGATGACGAGAACGAGGAGGAGGACGACCCGAGGGCGGAGCTTGTGCGCAGGCTTGTGGAATACAGGCAGATAAAGGAAAGCATCGAATTTTTCCGCGAGCACGAGAACGCGGGCGATAGCCTGTTTTTCAAGCTGCCGGACGCGATTGAGCGGCCGAAGGTGGTCTACAGCTTTGCGGAGATGACTCCGGAAAAGCTGCTTGAAGCATACAATGCGTCATTTTATAAGCTGGAAAAGCGGCTGCCACCGCCGAAACGCTCGTTTTCGGGCATTGTCGGCCACGAAAAGGTATCGGTCAGAGAGCGAGTGCGGCGGATTTGGAACGGACTTATCGAACGCGGAAAGCTGTTTTTTCACGATATATTCCGTGACGTGAAATCAAAAGCGGAGGCGGTTGCGTCCTTCCTTGCCCTTCTTGAAATGGTGAAGATGAACAAGGTCGCGGTCGAACAGGAGTCGGACAGACTTGGCGATTACTCGGTCAGAAAAATTACCGACGATACAGGCTTTGACTTTGAGGAAATCGAGGACTGACAAAGCGGCGGATATTTGGGTCTGTTGCGTTTATAGGGTAAAATATGGCGGACGGCACGGTCCGCTACGCGTATAAGATTAAAAACGGCGGGCATTTGAATTTGTCCGACATATAGAATTTGAAAACGGGTGGGCGGTACGGTCTGCTCTGGATATAAGGTTAAAAACTGCGGACGGCACAGTCTGCCCAACATATAAAATTTGAAAAAACGGCGCGGGCGGAGCTGCCCGCAATGCAAATAAGAATTAAGGAAACAGGAATTATGAAACTTACCGAAACAGAGGCGATAGTCGAGGCGGTGCTTTTCGCCGCGGGCGACCCGGTGGACACTGACAGAATATCGGACATACTGGACATTGATAAAAAAAGCACGCGCGTGATTGTGGGTGCGCTTGCCGAAAAATATGATATAGAAAACAGGGGTCTTAAAATAATACGGCTTGAGGATTCGTACCAGATGTGTACGCGTGATGAGTACCGCGAGCATATTGCAAAGCTTGTCGAGCCGCGGCGGAGCCAAACGCTTTCCAACGCGGCAATGGAGGTATTGTCAATCATCGCGTACAAGCAGCCGGTTACGCGCTCGGTAATTGAGCAAATCCGCGGCGTGTCATGTGACACCCTTGTAAACAAGCTGATTGAGCGCGGACTTATACACGAAACAGGCAGACTTGACGCGCCGGGGCGACCGATGCTTTTCGGGACTACGGAGGAATTTTTGCGCTGCTTCGGAATAAGCAGCGTGACGGAGCTGCCGGAGTTTGAGAAAAACAGCTCGGACGCGATTCCGAACGCTGACAGCGAGCTTACGCTCGAACGGCTGATTGAGGAAAACGAACGTGCCGACGCAGAGGACAGAGCCGCGGCAGACAGCGCGAAAACCATACAGGCTACGGAGAGCGCGGCAGACGGCGCGAAAAACGGCAATACCGCGGATAGCAGCGAGTTATAATATTTGCCGTACGGGGAGAATACCGAAATGAAAATATTTTTTGCAGCGCTTGTGTTTTTGACGGTTTTTGTTTGTGCCGTACTGTGCGCAAAAACCCGCATTATAATAGAATACAAAAACGGCAATCTGAAGGTAACGCTGCGAAATCTTTTTTTCAGATATACGTTTGACCAATCAAAAAAAAGCGGCGGCAGAAAAAAGAAACACGGAAAATCAGATGATGTTTCGGACGCGCAGAGCGGCTCCCAAACAGGCAAAGACGCAGACAAAAGCGGCAACATTGATAAAAATGACAATAGCAATAGCGACAAAAACGATAAAGACAACAACAGCGACAAAAACAAAAACGGCGGCAACCCCGCCAAATATACAGACAGCAGCTCTGCTGAAAACGCGGAGGATGAAGGCGACACCGCCGAGGGTTTGTTTGAAAGGCTGCGGCAAATAAAGAACAGCTACAGGCTGTACAAGAACATTGCTGACGCGTTTGCAATATCGCTCCGCGGACGTATTGAGCTTTCCGAAATACGAATTTCCATTGTGTACGGCACGGGAAACGCGGCGCATACAGGAGTGCTCTGCGGCGCGTTCTGGAGCATGGTCGGCGGACTTTATGCGTTTTTGTGCCGATTCTTTTCGGTGGAGTTCCCAAAGCTGAACATTCAGCCGGATTTTAACCGAAAACGGCTTGAAACGGAGTTCGGAGGAATAATAGCCGTGCGGCCTGCGCATATTATTATTGCGGCATATAAGGCCTACAAGGTATATAAAAGCGAAACGGGGCGCGGCATTTTTGATATTATAAAGGAACAGAGAAACAAAAATCAAGGCGCGGGGCAGTGATACAGAACCGCCCTGCTGCGGCGAAACAAATATAAAATATTTCAAAAAGGAGCAGATGAAAAATGGCAGAACAGCAGCATCCCATTCAGGGACTTATGTACACGGCAATGCAGAGCATAAGGGATATGATTGATGTAAACACGATAGTGGGCGACCCGGTTCAGACTCTGGACGGAACGGTAATTATACCGATTTCAAAGGTAGGCTTGGGTTTTGGCGTAGGCGGCTCGGACTATGCTCCGCCGCAGGGCAAGGCACAGGATGCCGATACTCTGTTCGGCGGCGGCGCGGGCGGCGGAGTTTCCATCTCGCCGGTTGCGTTCATGGTTGTCGGCGGCGGTCAGATTCGACTTTTACCGGTCACTTCCGAGACAAACATATATGACAGACTTATGGACGTTATTCCCTCGGCAATCGACAAACTGGTCGAGGGCGTGGGAAGTCTTAAAAAGGATAAGGACAAGGCTGCGGAGGGTCACAACGCCTGCGATGTGGCGGGACTTGAAGGAACGGAATCACTGTAAGAACGGCTTTTTACGAAAAAGGGGATTGAAAATGCTACAAAAAAAACTACTCATCATTGACGGCAACAGTATTCTGAATCGCGCATACTACGGAATCCGTATGCTTAACGCGCCCGACGGAACACCAACAAACGCGGTCTACGGATTTCTTAACATATTTTTCAAAAACCTTGACGAACAGCGATACGACTATGTATGCGTGGCGTTTGACGTCAAGGAAAAGACGTTCCGTCACAAAATGTATGACGCGTACAAAGCTCAGCGAAAACCTGCGCCGGAGGACTTCCTTGTTCAGCTGCCGCTGATGAAGGAGGTTTTGTCCGCAATGGGGGTCTGCTGCCTTGAAAAGCCGGGCTATGAAGCGGACGACATAATCGGTACCGTTTCCCGCCTGTGTGAGAACAGCAAAATCGAGTGCAATATCCTCACCGGCGACAAGGACGATTTGCAGCTTGCCTCCGACGCGGTAAAAATCCACCTTGTAATAACAAGAATGGGCAGCACAGCCACCACGGTCTACGGCGCGGACGAGGTTTTTGAAAAATACAGCGTAACTCCGTCCGAGTATATCGACGTAAAGGCGCTTATGGGCGATACCTCGGACAATATCCCCGGCGTCAAGGGAATCGGCGAGAAAACGGCTTTCTCCCTTATTGAAAAATATAAAAGCCTTGACAGAATATATGATGAGATAGAAAGCATAGAGGTCACCCCTTCGGTCAGGAAAAAGCTGACCGAGGGCAAGGACTCGGCATACCTTAGCCGCACTCTTGCGATAATTGACCGCGAGGTACCTATGGACTTTGATTTTGAAGCGTGCCGCGCACAGCTTCAAGGCGGCGCAGAGCTGAAAAATCTGTTTATCCGACTGAATTTTAAGTCATTTTTAAAGAGAGCCGAGCTTATTTCGGGCGGCAAAAACGGCTCAAACAGCACGAACGGCAAAAATGGCTCGAATAGCGCAAACGGCTCAACTGCGGAAAACGGTACAAGCGCCAAAAAAGGCGAAAGCTGTGCTGCGGAGCACAGCTTTGACGGAGTGTGCCGCCGCGCGGACCGCTCGGAGCTTGGCGCGCTTATAAGCAAATCCGAATCCCTTGTGTATCGGCTTTACCGTAGCGAAAACGCGCTTGCGGTTACCGCGGACGGCGAGAAGTTTTTATATGTTGACAAAGCGGACGATGAGGTTTTGCGCCTGTTTTTTGAAAATGCAGACTGTAAGAAAATCGGATTTGATACAAAAGACGACATACTCTTTTTAAAGGAAAAGGGGATAGAATATCTGGGAGCGGGTGCGGACGCGGCGATTGCGGCGTACATACTGGAGCCGACCCGCAGCTCGTACGATATAGACTCGCTTGCGCTTGAATTTCTCGGACTTTTGCCGCCCAAAGCGGTGAACGAGGACGAAAGCGGGCAGCTTTCGCTCCTCTTTGACGACGAGGGCGCGGATTTTGACGTGCTTTCCCGCGCCGCGGCGGACATTTACGCGATATATGCCCTGTGGCAAGGATTTGCGGCAGAGCTTGAAGAAAACGGACAGCATAAGCTTTACTATGATATAGAGCTGCCGCTTGTGAAAGTACTTGCGGATATGCAGTACACCGGAGTGGCGGGTGAACGGGGCGCCGCGGTGGAGGTGCGACATAGGTCG
>URZD01000042.1 GCA_900552305.1 uncultured Eubacteriales bacterium | reverse complement strand
GCTTGTGTCGGCTTTGATTTACGGACTGATTATTATTCCGTGCCTGAAAGGGGTGCGTTTTACCGCGGGATTATTCTCGGCGGCGAATATACCGGTACTGGCAACGGTTGCCGCAGCGGCTTTTTTTGCCACGGTATCATATTTGCTTTATTATCGGGCGATAGCCGAAGTCGGAACGGCAAAGGCGATGGGACTTAACATTACCTATACTGCATGGGCGATGTTCTTTTCGGCAGTGTTTTTGCATGATTACGGCATTTTGAATTTTAGAACAATAGGCTATGCCGTTTTGGTGGTCATTTGCGGAGTTTTGGCAGCAGCGGATTTTAAGGAGCTTTTAAAGAAATAGCAGCATAAAAGTAAAAGCGGCACGAACGTGCCGCTTTTACTTTTAATATAAACTTTGATACGGGAAGGCTTATTTTGTAATTTTCCGCACGTTCGGAGCGCCCTTGCAGAGGGAAACGCTCGTTTTTGACTCGCTTTTGCCGTCGGCTATCGTGATGTCGTACTTGCCGTAAAAGCCGCGGAAGGAGGCAATTCCGAACTCGTTTGTATTGGCGGTTACGTTGGTTGTCCACTCGCGGTTGATAAGGCGGTCAAGCGTTTTGTATGCGGGTTTTTCGTTGTAGTCGCCGTCAATCAGCGCGGTTGACGGAAGATTTTCGTTGCCCGCAACGCGCTTTGTGGTAAGAACTCCGTCATCGGGGAGATTCCACCATGTAATTCCTGTTACGCTTTCGTGAGAGAAGCAGGTCTTGTAAAGCCGCTCCGCTGCGAGAGCCTGCAGCTCCTCGTCAGCAACGCCGTCAAAATGGGACGGTATACTGATTTCTGAGATGTTTATCGGCTTTCCGAGAGCTGCGTAGGTGTCAAGAACATCATAGAGAATCTCTGAATTATATACGTTTCTCGGACCGTTTCCGCCGAGGTGGCACTGCATTCCTATCTCATCGATTCTTACGCCGCGGTCGAGCAGTGAAGCAATGTTAAGGTAAAAGCCGCTGTATTTGCCGCGGAATTCCTCAAATGACGCACCGACCGTATCGTTGAGTATAAGCGTGTTTGTCGGGAAAAGACGGTCGGCAAGTCCGAAAATCCACGGAAGGTAATTGTCATCCGGAACAATGCACTTCGCGCGCGGATTGCGGCGGTCGCGCATATATACGTCATAAATCCGCGACGGCTCGTTGACGACGTCAAAACGCTCAAAGTCCCTGGCATAGCGTTCGGAGATTTCCTCAAAACGCTTGACGATAAACGGTTTAAGCTTGTTAAAGTCATCGGGCAGCCAATGCGGGACAAACTCATGCCAGAAAAGCGGATGCCCCTTCATGCGAAGTCCGCGGTCGCGGCAGAAGTCGCGCACAGCGTCCGCGGGCGGGCGGCGGTAGTAGTCGCGTTTTGTGTCCGTGCTGTAACGGAGGTAGCCGCGGGTCGGCTCGGTACCCTCCCAGTAGAGCGGAACTGCAGCGCTGTTGAACAGCTTGCAGAATTCCTCCTCATAGCGTCTGTTTTGCTCGTCCGTGTCGTATTCGCCGAGCATGAAAATATTTGCTCCAAAGTTGAAGTCAATCTGCGTCATACGCACATTGACCTTGGCTCCCTTGACGGGATTGCCCTCCGCATCGGAGATGACAAGCTCAAAATCTCCCTTTCTGTTTCGTTCAATGTCGCGGTCGGCACGGGCGGAAAATGCGCTCTCGCCGTCCTTTATGTATTGGTATACTTTGTTTTCGGTCATTGTTATGCCCCCTTTTTCCTTAAGTATAGCGCTTGAAATATGAATATACAACCCAGAAAACGTAAAAAAAAGGTTGAATTTTCGAAAGAGGTGTGATAAAATAAATTCAGTGATGAAAAGGCTTTTTCGAAAGGGGTGAATGCGGTGTTTTTTAATTGCGGCGATATCGCGGCGGAGCTTGTTGATGTGATTGAATTTCACCACGAAAATACGCATAATGTCGGCAGTCGGAGCTTTTGCTCGCTTTCGCTGAGAATAACGGCGGATACGCTGATTACGACAGACGGCGGGGAATACCGCGCGACTGACGGAACACTCGGATTTTTTCCCGCTCAATGCCCGTACAGAAGGGTGTCGAAAAACGAACATATGATAGTGGTGAATTTTAAACTTTATAACAGACTTTTTGAAAAAATTGAGCTGTTTAGACCCCGAAATTCCGGTGAAATCAGGGCGCTGTTTAAAGAAATGGTTTACATTTCGACAGAAAAACGGAGCGGGTACAAGTATGAGCTTATGCGGCGTTTTTATGAGATACTGGAGCTTGCCGCGAAAAATTTTGACGGCGAGGAAAAGGACGGCGACAGGGTGCGCGGACAGATAAACCGCTTTATCTGTGAAAACTACAGAAACCCCGATTTTACGGTTAAGGATTTGGCGGCAATGCTGTACATGAGCGAGGTAACGCTTCGCAAATATGCGCGTGAGCTGTTTGGAATGCCGCCCAAGCGGCTGATTGCCGATATGCGGATGGAGTACGCCTTGTCGCTTATAAACTCGCGGGAATTCAAGGTGTTTGAGGTGGCGGAAATGTCGGGATTTGCAGACGAAAAATACTTCGGAACGCTTTTTAAACGGAAATTCGGAGTAACCCCGGCAAGGTATAATGCGGAGTGCGGAAAGCCGCCCGCAAAGGCTTGACAGTTAAGCTGATTTGATATATAATTAAAGTCGGTTTTGTGTGTGTTGGCATGAACTTTAAATATAAATGCGGAGGTGCGCCGGGTTGGAGAAGAATGGTGTTGTGACGGCGGCGGATAACGAAAACGCGACCGTTACGGTTACGCGGGATTCCGCGTGCGGCGAGAATTGCGCAGCCTGCGGTCTTTGCGGGAATATGCGCGAAATGACGGTTAATATAAAAAATACGATTGGACTGCGCGAGGGTGACAGAGTGCGCCTTTCGTCAAGCGATTCGGCGGTGATGAAACGCTCTGCACTCGGCTATGCGTCACTGACGGCGCTTTTGATTTGCGGCGGCGCGGCGGGGAATGCCGCGGGCGGTGATTTGTGCGCGTTTTTCGGTGCTGTTCTCGGCGTTGCGGTAGGCGTTCTGCTGCTGAAGATAACCGAAAAACGCAGAAGTGAAATAGAAATTAAGGTTGAAAAAATCTGATGTGTGTCCGACAGGCAGTATAGAAACATTTGCGGCGCCGAAGGCACCGGAAAACGATAGATAAACGCGGCGGCATTGCTCCTGCGGCGCGGCGGCGCAGATAACGAAAACATAACGATAATAAGAGGTAAAAAATGCTTATTTCTGTAGAAAACCTGAGCAAGAGCTTTGGTCAGGAGGAAATTCTTAAAAATATAAATATGACCGTTGACGAAAAAGGGCGCTACGGCTTAATTGGTGTAAACGGCGCGGGAAAGTCAACTCTTTTGAAGATTATCATGGGAACGCTTGATTACGACAGTGGCGAGCTTGTGAAAAAGCCGGGATTGACCGTAGGCTACCTTGAACAGAACAACGGTCTTATGCGCGACAGCACGATTATTGACGAGATGCGTAAGGTTTTTGACGATGTGACACAGACAGAGGCGCGGATGCGAAGACTGGAATCGGAAATGGCGCGGCTGTCCGACCACGGCGGCGGGGAATACAAGCGGTGCGCAGCGGCGTACAACGCGGCGCAGGCGTACTTTGAGAGCCGCGACGGCTACAATGTCGATGTGAAAATAAAAACCGTTCTGAACGGTATGGGGTTTGGCGATAAGGATTTGACGACCGTGATTAACGTACTGAGCGGCGGCGAAAAAACGCGGCTTGCGATAGCGCGGCTGCTACTTGAAGAACCCGAGCTGCTGATTCTGGACGAGCCGACAAACCACCTTGACTTCAAAACGCTTAAATGGCTGGAGGATTATCTGGTCGGCTATAACGGCGCGATCCTCACGGTTTCGCATGACCGCTATTTTCTTGACAAGATTGTGACGCATATTTATGAAATGGAGCGCGGCAGGCTGTATTCATATGTAGGGAATTATTCAAAGTATACCGTTCAAAAGGCTGAGCGCCGTGCGCGGGAGATGAAGGAGTACGAGATGCAGCAAATGCAGATTGCACAGCTGCAAACCTATGTTGATAAAAATATGGCGCGCGCGTCTACCGCGGCAAGCGCAAAGTCGCGGCAGAAGATACTTGACAGCATGGAGGAACTTGACCGCCCGGACGGCGATCTTAAAACGATGAAGCTGCGATTTGAGTATACGCGCGAACCGTACAAGGATGTTCTTACTGTACACGGTCTTGACGTGACGGTCGGCGAGGAGCATATAAAGCTGTGCGGAAATATAGATTTTGAGCTGAAACGCGGCGAGAGGGTAGCTATAATCGGTGACAACGGTATCGGTAAGTCGTCGTTTTTAAAGACGATACAGGGGCTGATTCCGTATTATACGGGCGAGATTGAGTGGGGCAAAAATGTTTCGGTAAGCTATTACGAACAGGAAAACCTGAATCTTGACCAAGACAAAATTGCGCTTGACGAGCTGTGGGACAGGTTTCCCAATACTCCCGAGGCGGAAATCAGACGTGCGCTAGGGAATGTGCTGCTGACCAAGGACGACGTATTCAAGCCGGTAAAGGTTATCTCCGGCGGCGAGAGGGCGCGGCTTGCGCTTTGTATAATTATGCTTGAAAAAGCGAATGTACGGATTCTGGACGAGCCGACAAACCACCTTGACCTCGATTCAAAGGAGGTGCTTGAAAAGGCGCTTGCGGAGTACGGCGGCACGGTGCTGTTCGTATCGCATGACCGTTACCTTTTGAATAAGATTTCGAACAGGATTGTGGAAATTAAGCGTGACGGCGCGGTTATATATGACGGAAACTATGACTATTACCGCGAACGGTGCGAAGCGGAGGAAACGGCTCAGCGCGAGGCGGCGCAGGCTGCAGCGTATGCCGCAGCACAGGAGAAGAAGTCGGAAGGGCGCGGCTTTCGTACAAAGGAGCAACGGCGCGCGGACGCGGAGCGGAAAAGCCGTATTCGCGAGCTGGAACGGCTGATTGAGGAAACCGAAACGCATATTGCGGAGCTTGAAGAGGAAATGACCCTTGAGGAGGTGTTCTCCGACTATAAGCTGATGAATGAAAAGTGTGCGGAGTGTGACGATGCGCGAAATCGGCTTGAGGGATATTACGGGGAATGGACGGAACTGGAAGGGTAAAACATAGGAGGATTAGTGAAATTTGAATAAATTTCCGTAAAAAAATTATAAAAACCTCTTGATATAATAAAAAAATGTTGTATAATAAAATAAAAAGGAAAAAATATTCACTACGGAGGCATATCAAAATGAAAAAAGTATTGGCATTACTGTTATCTGTAATTATGACGGCATCCTGCTTTGCCGCGTACGCGGACGAGGTTGTGCCGGGCGGAGGCAGCGGCGCAGGCTCGACCGTTGAAACACCCGGCGGAGAAGGCGAGGGCAGCGGCGAGGTTGCTACATACACGGTTAAAATCAGCGGCGCGGAGCATTGCACTGTGAAAATCGGCGATGAGGATGTAGCCGAAAAAGCATTTGATGAAAATTCGGACGTTACCGTTACGGCAACACCGGAGAACGGCTACGGATTTGTGAAGTGGGTTGAGCTTGTGACAGGTGAGGATGAGACGGTTACGGAAAACGAATTATCCACAGATGCGGCATATTCTTTTAAGGTAACGAAGGATATAACTCTTAAGCCTTTTGTAGCGGAGGTTGAGATACCGATAATTTACACAATGAGCATAAGTGGCTCTGCAATAGTCGGCGAAAAGCTGACGGCTGTAATTACTCCGGCGCTTGAAGAAAGCGTAAAGGTTGAATACAGTTGGTATGTTCTTGATACAGAGGACGCGGAGCGGAAGGAGCCGGTTGCCGACGTAACGGGCAACGAGTTTACCGTAACAGACGCTATGAAGGGTAAGTTTATTGCGGTTTCCGCAACTGTAAACGATGAGCTTATTTCGGCAATAAGCGCTAAGGTTGAGGAAAAACCGGCAGAGAAAGCGGCTTACGAAATAAACTATGAAAAGGAAAAAATTACATATGACGAGAAGGTCTATGTAGTTTCTACATCGGCTGCGGTAAAGAATAAAATTGCTTCGGGAAAGACGATTAAGCCGGGTACAACATATTACATAGCAAAGCTCCATGACGACGAAAGCGCTATAGAAGAAAGCGAGTGGGAGGAAATCGTACTTGATAAAAGACCCTCTGCACCGTTAAAGAGCAGCTTTACAATAACCAAGGCGTCGACCTCATCAAAAAAGGACGGCAAAATCGGCGGCTTTACATCAAAAATGGAATATAAAAACGCAAATGCAAGCTCGTGGACAACTCCGGAGGAGAAGATTGAAACAAGGCTTGCTTCCGGCAGCTATGAGATAAGATATAAGGCAAGCAACGAGGAAAAGTTCTTTGCAAGCTCGGTATGCACAGTTACAATAGACTATAAATCAACATCAAGTTCATCAAGCGGTTCAAGCGGTTCAACAACATACCGCACAAATAACGGTGTTGTTTCGACTACCACTACAACAAACGGAAACACGAATTTGAATCCGAACAACAATGTAAAGAAAGCGACCTTTGGCGATATTGAAGCGCACTGGGCGAAGGGAAGCATTGTTCGTGCGGTTTCGGAGGGGTTGTTCAACGGTATTGACGAGGACACCTTCCAGCCGGACGGACTTACAACAAGAGGTATGATAATCACTGTTCTTGCAAGAATGGCAGGTGCTAAGCTTGACGGTTATGCACAGTCGATATTCTCTGACGTCAGCATTTCCGATTATTTCGGCAAGGCTGCGGCGTGGGGCAAGGATAAGGGTATAATCAACGGACTTGACAACGGTGCGTTTGACCCGAATGCGTCGCTCACGCGCGAGCAGATTGCGGCTATTCTCTACAGATTTGCGCAGTTTGAGAATAAAGACACAAGCGCAAGCAAAGATATAAGCGGATTTACCGATAATGCAGAGGTTTCAGACTATGCAAAGCCGGCGCTTGAATGGGCAACCGCAATGTCTGTTATAAACGGGCGTGACGGCAATGTGCTTGCGCCGAAGGGTACGGCAACAAGAGCGGAAATCGCAACAATGCTTATGAGATTTAAGGATAATGTAAAATAAGCGCTTATGTATAAAAATCCCCGGAAAATTGAGCCGATAAGGCTTGATTTTCCCGGGGATTTTTTATCCGATATTATAACAACAAAAACACGCGTATCACTTTAAAAAACGATATGCGTGTTTTTTATAAACCAATAAAATTTGTCTGCTTATCTCCGTTGTCCGCCCGATGTCAGCCGCTTTTTCTGTTCATTGCCGCAACCGAAAGCGCCGCATAATCGCCTATGGTGTCGCCGAGCTTTGCGGGAAGGATTTTGCATACGTCTGCCGACGCCGCAAGAGCCTCTTTTTTTATGATTTCCTCCGCGCGGCGGCGCAGCAAGCCTTCGCAGCGCTGAAAAATGCTACCGATAATAATTGCCTCCGGATTAAGAATATCAATGATTATCGAAAGTCCCATTCCCAGCCTTTCCGCACATACATCAAAAATCCCGAGAGCGTCCGTTGCGCCGGCATTTGCACAGTCCGCAATTTTCTTTGCCGTAATTTTATCCGTTTCGGTTGGATTTTCGCAGTACGAAGCCGTAATCCCCTTCTGAAACGCTTCTTTTGCATACATTCTGCCAAGCTCTGCAAGTCCTCCGCCGGAGCAAAAGCCTTCAAATGACCCGATTTTTCCGTAGCCGGAGGGACCAAACCGTTCAAGGCGAATATGCCCCACCTCGCCTGCCATATCGCTCGCGCCGCTATACAGCCTTCCGTTCAGAATAAGTCCCGCACCCAGTCCCGTACCGAACGTCATAAAAACCATGTTGTTCATACCGACTCCCGCACCATATTTCCACTCGGCAACCGCGCAGGCATTGGCATCGTTTTGGAGATATGCCCTGCAGCCGAAACGCTCCTCAAGAAAATCTACAATCCGAACATTGTCCCACCCCGGCAGATTCGGCGGCGAAAGGATAACTCCGTCCGCAGAATTCAGCGGTCCGCCGCATGAGATTCCTATAACATCAAAATCGTCTGTCTGTTCACGCGCAAGAGCACACATTCTGTCCAGCAGCTCATACGGCGAAGCCGTGTGGTCTGTCGGTATCTGACGTTTGCTTTCAACAACAAGCCGCCCGTCTGTTTCGCGTCCGACGGTTACGGCGCATTTTGTTCCGCCTATATCAAAGCCTATCATATAAATCCCTCAAATTCATCAAATCCGCATTTTTTCATTGCGGATAGGTATTTTTTATAATCTATATTTAACAGTCCCGTACAAAAATGATTTTTATATTTCCCGCTGCCGCACTGCCATTCAATCAGATAAAATTTCTGTTCATTCTCCTCAACTTCAACATTGCAGACCGCAAGCGACAAGGCTGTCCTGGCGCAAACAGTATCGCTTATTATTTCTTCATCCTTATACATTTCGGTAATTGTATAGTTGATTTCGGTATCTGTAACAGTATCGTTTACTGCATACAGTGTTATATGACCGCCTTCCGGCTCGTCAAACATAAGGCAAATAGGCTGCTGTGAGCGTTTTATGTAATAATACGCCAGCTTTTTGCAGAAATAATAATCAAAACCGCGTCGGAAACCTGCGACCGGCCGTCCGGCAAATTCTACCATATTATTCCCGTGCAATACCATTTCCGCAGTCTGAATCTCTCTATCAGATATTTCTTTGTCTCCGCCTGTGAAATCTGGCTCAGCTTAATCATATCGCCAAATTTTCTCTCCGCCGAGCCGAACAGCTTTAAAATCTGTTTGTAGGTCAGCCTTATCCGATAGGCGTATGACGCGCTAATATCCGTCTCGGGTGACGCTGAGTGAATTATGTATTCATCGGTCGGATTGCCGTTTTCGTCAAATAAAAGCTCGGTATTTATCAAAACCTGAGTGTTGCACGGCTGTTTTTCTCGTCTATAGAGCAGGTCGTAAAATACACGTTCTTAATTCTGTCACGTTTCAGCCGCCTGAGGCTCACCGGTTTCCATATTCCCGCGGAAACAATTCTCGGCATTATATCCCACCCGAACATATGTGCCGCTTTCCGTGCATTCAGCGGGGCATAGCCGTACCTGAGAGCAAAGCACGCGGCGGGAAGCTCATATTTTCTGATTCCCGTATACGTTGACAGGATATGTACAACCACCTCATTTTTGCCCGTTTTAAAGTCTGTATAAATATCGTGCGGAATCAGCATATTGTCGATTTTCCCGGCAAACACTCCGTTAATATAAATTTCCGAGAATGTGTCTATTCCCTCAAAGTGAAGGTGTGAATTAGGGTTTTTAACATCAAACTCCGAAAAATACCATATGTGCATATTCTCCAGCCTTTGCGCCTCCAATGTATTTGTCAAGTAATACAAATCGGAAATTTTGCCCTCGCGCATCAGGTCAAGCTCTAGACACCCCGGCACCTCGACGCGGATTATCTCAAAACAGGATTCTTTTATATCCTTTATTGTTTTCAGCTCTGTATTGCGGCACAAATAATTCGGCGCATAAATCATCTTCCAGTTAAACATATATTATCCTCCCTTCTGTCACAGCAACAAGATTTATATTTTTATTATAGCTTACATTTTTACGATTGTAAATATCAATAATCTGTGTTATAATTAATAAAATCAACGATTTTGAGGGTGAAATGATGAAATATAAAATGCTTATGGATGCGTATAGTCTGTTTCAAAGCAGCAACTCGGTTATCTGCCAAAATACTCTTTTCCCCGGTCAGCGCATACCTCCGCACTGGCACGATTACTTTGAGTATGAAATAATTTTGAGCGGTCATACGCGGCACATATACAACGGCGAGGTATACGAAATGAGCCGCGGCTATACCTATCTTTTGTCCTACTGCGATTATCACTCATTTCACGCTATTGACGAGGTCGGTGTTCTTAACATACGCTTTCGTGAAAACCTGCTTAACAGCAGCATTGTGAAATATATTACGCAAAAGCCCAACAAGCTGATTTGCGAATTAGACGAAACAGAAACCGAAAAGACAGCCGCCGCTGTCCTGCGGTTGGGCGATGAATCAGCAAACCCACGGGTGTTTTCGGATATAGTAAAGGTCGGGATAATATCCGAGCTGATAATCGCGCTGATAAGAAATTTCTCAAATGATGCTCCGGAGGTAATGCCGCAGATTATCCAGCTTGCCGCTGCATATATAAACACAAATTTCAGTAATAACATTACTTTGGAGTTTGCGGCGCATGAGCTGTCGCTCTCGCCGAACTATCCGGGTACCCTGTTCAAAAAGTATATGGGGACAAGCTTTAACGAATACCTCAACAATACCAGATTGAAATACGCCTGAGGTCTTTTGCTTTCCTCGGAGCTTACCGGTAAGGAAATTGCGTTTGCGTCCGGCTATAGCTCATTGGAATACTTTTCCTGTTGCTTAAAAAAAATAATGAACATCTCACCGGGTAAATACCGCGAGCTTAAATAGTGCCTATGATGCAAAACGTGCTGTTTTCAAGCCATAGAGCATTTTACTTTTTATACCTTTGTTAAAAATTTTTAGTTTTTTTCTCAAAATGTATTTACAAATTAAAATCTTTGTGGTATAATAATTTTTGTTGATGTTTTATATATGTATATTTGGAGCGGTGATATTGATATAGCAAAGATATATTGTGTAATATACTTTGATTGAGCAGCTAAAAAAGAATAGTATTTTTATTTTTGCAGTTTACTCATTTTTATGAGCATTTTGAGTTGCTGAAATATATATGGACAGGTATCGAAGAGGTCATAACGGCCCTGACTCGAAATCCAGTGGTGTATTAAGAACATTTATCGGCTGAATACCGCATAAATAAAGGGTTTTTAGAAAAATTTAATATTGCTATTTTCGCAGTTCCCTCAAAAAGTTCCCTCATTTTTACGAGCTTTTTCAAACTGCTAAAATATATAAGGACGGGTATCGAAGTGGTCATAACGGGGCTGACTCGAAATCAGTTTGTCGGTAACTCCGGCACGTGGGTTCGAATCCCACCCCGTCCGCCAATTACAAGGTTTTTGTTGCGAGCAAAAACCTTGTTTTTTTATGAGTTCCCTCAAAAAGTTCCCTCATTAACAGTCCGCAAGGCTTACGGCACCTGACAAAGCGGTTAATGACGATACCTTTGATGTTGCATCAAGATGAGAATATGTATTTGCCGTTGTTGAAAAATCGCTGTGTCCGAGCCATACTTGAATATCTTTCAGAGTTATTCCGTCGTGCTTGCCTTTGTTCAATAGAAGCGACGCACAAGTATGTCTTAAATCGTGAAAACGAATCACACGCATATTATTCTTCTCTAAAAGCCGTTTCCACGCCGGTGTAATATAATCGGGTAATATCAACCCTCCAAGCTCATCTACCATTACATAATCAAGCCATTTTTTATCGTATGACCGCTTAAATTTCTTTTGGTACTGTCCTTGCTGCTTTCTGATTTCAATCAGTCTGTCTTTTAAGTCCTCATTAAGTGGCAAAGCTCTAAGACTTGATTTTGTTTTTGCCCTGTCTTTTGCAACAATAGTCTTTTTGCCGTCAATATTCGGCGTAGTAACCGTGCGATTAACATAGAAAACATTGTTGTCAAAGTCTATTGCAGACCATCGAAGTCCCACGATTTCACTTCTGCGAAGTCCGTAAAAGCCTCCGAAAATTACAGGCAATTCCAATTTTGTGTTCTTTGTCAGTCTTATTACCTCGCTCAATTCGCTGCTGTTATAAAACTTTCCGACAAATTGATTCTTCTCCGGCTTGTCAACTTCTTCAATGGGATTTCTTTAATATATCCCATTTTCCTTGCATAGCACAACGCAAGTCTTATAATTGCGTGATAATGAATTACCGTATTTGCCGTTACACGCTCAAGCTGAACATCATAAAAATCTTGAATATCCTCTGCGGTAAGTTCGCCGAGTGTTATTCCTTTTTCCTCGAAATAAGGAGCTATCGGATTATTTATGTTTCCAACATAAGCTGAATAAGTTGTCGCTTCGATTTTCTTTTTCCTTTTGAGCGTTAAAGGCACATATTTTTTCAGATAATCCGAAAACAATAAAAACTGCACTTGGTCTTTCGGAAAATCATCTAAACTCATATCCTCTGCCGCTTTTGTTGAAATAACGCTTTTAACATTTACTACGGCGGCATCTCCTGTGTTCTCAATCTGTATTTTTTGATTTACACAAAGATTAACCTTCTCGCCTTTGCTTATCGGTATTTCAAACTCACATAAAACCTGTTTGAGAATTGCCTCTGCTTTTTTCTTATTGCCACGCACGGGGAGTTTTGTCGGAAACCACTTCTGCTTCCTTTCCTCGTTTTCTCCATAACAGTTTATGACTGCATAGTATAGTCCTTTTTTCTCTCGTATAGTTCCTGTTACATTTTTGCTCAATTTTTAGACCTCCTTTGTTTTTTGAGAGAAAAAACAAACACCTATCATTGACATTACTATTATATCAACAATAGGTACCAAACGCAAAAAATCACAATGTTGTTTTATTTTTTCTCATCAAGAAATCAACTACACTGATTTTTGTTATACAATACTCTCGACCGACTTTTATACTTTCGATTTTGTTTTCACGAAGTAATTTATATCCTGTTTTTGTACTTATACCGCCGAGAACTTCGCACATATCTTTAATTTTCAGCACATCGGGATAATTTTTCAGCATATTCATATATTCCTTGCGTTTTACTGTTTCGGGCAGCATAGCGATAACCTCCTTCATAAAATCATTGCTTTAATTTCTAATATCAAAGTTAAGCCGTACCCGTCCCGAAAGACGGGTACAACTTATTTTCTCTGTTTTGAA
>URZD01000041.1 GCA_900552305.1 uncultured Eubacteriales bacterium | reverse complement strand
GCATCTCCTCCACGATGTCCACGGCGTCGTCCAGATACAGCTCGTCCAGCACCTCGGTCAGCTCCGTGTTGGAAAAGCCGCGGATCAGCAGCTCCTGCTGGTCGCTTTCCAGCTCTACGAACACCTCTGCCGCCTGCTCCTTAGGCAGCAGACGGAACAGCAGGGGCAGCGTCTTTTCATCGTCCAGATCGTCCGCTAAAATGGCGATGTCCGCAGGCTCCAGCGGCAATAGGAGGTCCCGCAGCTCCGTATATCGTTTTCGGTTCACCAGATCCTCAATTTTTTCGACCAGTTCCCCACGGCTTTCCATTTCAAACATAGCGTGACCTCCTTTCCGGGCCTTCCGCCCGGTATTTCTGCATGGCGCGGAGCAAAATAAAAGACCTCGCCGCGTCCCATTCCGGTGCGGTGAAGTCCTGCTTCCAGGAGCGTCTCAGAGGACAGCATCCCTACCGTTCAAGCTTTAGCTTCACAGGGCGGTGAAATCGCGTTAGATGATACCTTGTTGTTCGATATCGCCTGTTCAAACCCTCTCATGATGTCTCCATCACTCCGCGGCAGCGATCCATATCCCTGTGGTAGCCTTACCTACCGGAACCGTTGCATCGAATCCCGGTATTATACCGAATCCGATACCTTTATATACCATATAAAATTTATATATTTATTATAACGCGGCGACAGGCTTTTGTCAAGGTATATTGCAAAATTTCACATATTCTTTACTTTTTTGCGAAAATATGCAAAGGGTAAGCGAAAGGGAATAATCTAAACCCGCTTGAAAAAACATATTTTGACTTGTCATCTTTGAAAGGATCAGCCTTGCTTCATCTCGCGGAAACAAAAAAAGCGCAAAACCGATATTTTTCGGTTTTTCGCTTTTTTTATAAATTCTGATTTTGTTCGGACAGAGATGCGCCCGAATACAATTTTTACAGAATACTCTGCAAAAATTGTTGTGTTCTCGGGTTTTGCGGGTTTGAGAATATCTCTTCGGGAGTTCCGATTTCCGCAATTTTGCCGTCATACATGAAAATAACGCGGTCGGCAACCTCACGGGCAAAACCCATTTCGTGTGTTACGACAAGCATTGTCATACCGTCGGCGGCAAGCTGTTTCATAACGCTTAAAACCTCGCCGACCATTTCGGGGTCGAGGGCGGAGGTAGGCTCGTCAAACAGCATAACCTCCGGGTTCATACAGAGAGCGCGGACTATTGCGACACGCTGTTTCTGACCGCCGGAGAGCTGTGACGGATACGCGTTGGCGCGGTCGCGCAGACCTACGCGCTCCAAAAGCTCGAATGCCTGTTTCTCCGCGTCCGCCTTCGATTTTTTAAGCAGCTTAATCGGGGCAAGCGTGAGGTTTTCGAGAATTGTCATATGCGGGAACAGATTGAAGTGCTGAAAAACCATGCCCATTTTGCGGCGGTGGAGGTTTATGTTCGTTTTTGCGTCCGTAAGCTCCTTGCCTTCAAAGACGATTGTACCCGAGGTCGGGTGTTCAAGCAAATTGAGAGAGCGGAGGAAGGTGGACTTTCCGCTGCCGGACGGACCGATAATTACGACAACCTCGCCTTTGGAAACGGTTGCGGAAACTCCGTCAAGAGCCTTGATTTTATCTCCGTCATAGTATTTGCAAAGATTTTCCGTTTTGATTATATAATTATCGTTCACTCTTACGAAGCCTCCTTTCAAGAATACTTACAAGTTTTGTAAAGAATATTACCATTACAAGATAGATAAGCGCGACCGCGATAAGCGGCATGAATGCCGAGTACGTCGCGGCACGGATGATGTTTCCGCCCATTGTCAGGTCACGGATTGTAACATATCCCGCAACGGAGGTCTCCTTCAGAAGTACAATAAACTCGTTTGCAAGTGCGGGAAGAATGTTTTTGAATGCCTGGGGGATTATGATATACCACATTGTGTGCTTATAGTCAAAGCCGAGGCTTCTGCCTGCCTCAAACTGTCCTTCGTCAATGGACATAATTCCCGAACGCACAATTTCCGCAACATATGCTCCGGAGTTGATACCGAATGCGATTATTGCGACAAGAAGGCTGTTTCGGGAGGTTGCAAAGATTATGTAGTACATAATCATAAGCTGAACTACGACAGGCGTTCCGCGGATTACAGTGAGGTAGAGCTTGCATACAGCGTTGCAAAGCCAAAGGAGCTTTTTGCTGATACCATTTCTCATTTCGGAATACGTTTTGTCATAGCTTGCCCTTACAACGGCAATGATAACGCCGAGAGCTACACCGATAAGAACGGAAAAGAGGGTGATAACCAGAGTGTTTTTAAGACCCGAGGTTATAAACTTCCATCTGGAATCGGTTATAAAATTTAGTATGAAGTCAGCCTTTAAGTCGGCAAACCATTTGTTCGCAAACAATTTGTTCATAAAGTGTTTGACCACCTTTCTGTGAAAAACCATCATAATAAAAGAGGGGCGGATTTTTCCGCCCCTGTTTTGTTGTCGGATTTATTTGTTATTATTAGCCTCAACATAAGCCTTTGCCGGCTCGTTGTCGATGATTACACAGTCAACCTTGCCTGTAACAAGAGCCTGTACCGCTTCGTTGCCGCTTGCGTACTTCATAACGCGCTCCGCACCGAAATCGTCCTCTGCGTAAATATCGCCTGTTGTACCCTTCTGAGTACCGATGAGGTATTTTGCACCGTCTGCCGAAAGGTCGTCTACGCTTTTGATTTTACTTCCCTCGGGAACGATAACCGACTGAATACCTGTTGCATACGAGTCAGAGAAGTTTATGCTTTTAAGTCTGTCCTCGGTAACGGTCATGCCTGCCATACCCATATCGGATTTACCCGACTGAACGGAGGTGATGATAGCGTCAAAGTCCATATCATCGATAACGAGCTTCATGTCGAGCTTGTCCGCAATAGCTGCTGCCATTTCTGCGTCTATGCCGACAATTTTGTCGCCTTCGTAATACTCATACGGCGGGAACTGTGCATTTGTTGCCATGTGCAGCTCGTTTTTGCCGTCCGCATTTTCCTGTAACTTGAGGTCATGCGCTGTGCCGGAAATGTATTTGTCAACAATCTTCTTTGTTGTGCCGTCGCTTTTAAGCTCCGAAAGAGCGGCGTTAATCTTTTCAAGCAGCTCTGTGTTTTCCTTTGCTACGCAAACCGCGTAATCCTCAACCGCATACTCTGTGTCAAGAATGGTAAGCTTTGTCTGTTTTGCACCGCAGCCTGTGAGCGCTGTCATAAGCATCATTGCCGCGAGAGCAAGTGTAATAATCTTTTTCATTTTTCTTTCCTCCCCAAATTGGTAAAAGTTTAATTAGTATGGATACATTGTAATACATTAGTCGTTGTTTGTCAAGTGATTTTTGCATAAATATTAAAAAAAACTGCATAAAAATACATAAATAGTGCATAAAAGGGTAAAGCGGAATATAGAGTCATAAAAAATATGCCGTAAAAAGAGAGAGGGGCGCGGCATAAATGCCGCGCCTGTTATGTCTTACGGCTTGCGTAAGAGAGTTGTGCGAAACCGACAAACTGAGTTATGGCTTGAAGATTTCACATTTGAGGGAGCAATTTTAGTACATTCCGCCGCCTGCGCCTGCCATTGCAGCCGCTGCCGCAGCGTCACCTGCCGGGTCCGGCTTGTTTGCGACAACGCTCTCTGTTGTGAGAACCATTGAAGCAACACTTGCCGCGTTCTGAAGTGCGGAGCGTGTAACCTTTGTCGGGTCAACGATACCGTTTTTCAGCATATCCATATATTCCTCGGTAAGGGCGTTGTAGCCTATGCCCACCTCGCTTGATTTTATCTTGTTTACGATTACGCTGCCTTCAACGCCTGCGTTGAACGCAATCTGTCTTACAGGCTCTTCAAGCGCTCTGAGAACTGTCTTTGCGCCGACCTTTTCGTCACCCTCAAGGGTATTCATAAGAGCCTCAACTGCCGGCATAGCATTGATGAATGCCGTACCGCCGCCTGCTACGATGCCTTCCTCAACGGCTGCGCGTGTAGCTGCAAGCGCATCCTCAATTCTGAGCTTCTTTTCCTTCATTTCAACCTCTGTTGCCGCGCCTACCTTGATAACCGCAACACCGCCGGAAAGCTTAGCCAATCTTTCCTGGAGCTTTTCTCTGTCGAAGTCGGAGGTTGTTTCCTCAATCTGACTCCTTATCTGCTTTACACGATTCTTGATAGCATCGGAATCGCCCGCACCGTCAACGATGATGGTGTTCTCCTTCTGAACCTTAACCTGACGTGCGCGACCGAGCTGATCCATGGTCGTGTCTTTAAGTTCAAGACCCAGCTCCTCGGAAATAACCGTGCCGCCGGTAAGAATTGCGATATCCTCAAGCATAGCCTTTCTTCTGTCGCCAAAACCCGGAGCCTTTACACCTACGCAGGTGAACGTACCTCTCAGCTTGTTTACGATAAGGGTAGAAAGCGCCTCGCCTTCGATGTCCTCGGCAATGATAAGGAGCTTTTTGCCCTGCTGAACAATCTGTTCGAGCAACGGGAGAATCTCCTGTATATTTGAAATCTTTTTGTCTGTTATAAGGATGTATGCGTCATCAATCACCGCTTCCATTTTGTCTGTGTCGGTAACCATGTAAGGCGTGATGTAACCTCTGTCGAACTGCATACCTTCAACAACCTCGGAGTAGGTTTCAGCTGTCTTTGATTCTTCAACCGTTATAACGCCGTCGCTTGTAACCTTTTCCATAGCGTCCGCGATAAGCTCGCCGACAAAGTTGTCTGCCGATGAAACGGAGGCAACTCTTGCTATATCGTCACGACCGTTAATCTTTTTGCTGTTTTTGATAACAGCGTCAACAGCTGCGTCAACAGCCGCCGAGATACCCTTTCTTACAATCATCGGGTTTGCGCCCGCGGTAACATTCTTTAAACCTTCGCGGATGAGAGCCTGTGCAAGCAATGTTGCGGTTGTTGTACCATCGCCCGCGATGTCGTTTGTCTTTGACGCAACCTCTTTAACCAGCTGCGCACCCATGTTTTCAAACGGATCCTCAAGCTCAATCTCTTTTGCGATTGTAACACCGTCGTTTGTGATAAGCGGTGCGCCGTATTTTTTGTCCAGAACAACATTTCTGCCCTTGGGACCGAGTGTAACTTTTACTGTATCTGCAAGTTGGTTTACGCCTTTTTCAAGAGCGTGTCTTGCTTCTTCACCAAATAAAATTTCTTTTGCCATATCTATTACCTCCAAATGTTATTTTTGAGTTAATGAAAATTACGTTAGTAAGAGTGATGCGAAATTCAAAAGTCCGACCGAAAAGCGCTGCGCCGTACTTTTACAAATTCCGTAATCAGTCCTCGATTTTTGCAAGTACGTCACTCTGACGGAGGATGGTGTATTCCTGACCGTCCAGTTTAACCTCTGTACCCGCGTATTTGCTCATCAGCACCTTGTCGCCGACCTTAAGCTCCATAACAACCTCTTTGCCGTCAACAACGCCACCCGGACCGACCGCGACAACTTCCGCAACCTGCGGCTTCTCTTTTGCCGAGCCGGTAAGAATAATGCCGCTCTTTGTTGTTTCTTCAGCCTCTACCATTTTAATTACTACTCTGTCTGCCAATGGTTTGATATTCATTATATATCCTCCTTGTGATTATGTTTAAATTTGTTTGTGTTAGCACTCTTTGCTGTTGAGTGCTAACATTGTTAATAATACAAAATAATACCGTATAAATCAAACTCGCTCAGAAGCGATTATAAGAGATTATACGGCATTATCTCGCGATATATGCAATTTTCTTCAAATTTCTTTTATTTTTTAAAAACAAAAGAAAAAAATCAATAGGCAAAGCCTATTTCAAAAGGCATACCGCATAGGCGGAAATGCCCTCTTTTCTGCCCTCAAAGCCGAGCTTTTCGGTAGTGGTTGCCTTTACGCTGACGCGGGACAGTTCAAGACCGAGAGTGCGGCTTATATTTTCCCGCATTTGCTCGATAAAGGGGGCAAGTTTGGGACTTTGCGCGGCAATAGTTGAGTCGATATTTTCGATTTCAAAGCCGTTGTTGCTTAAAATACGGCAGACTTCGGCAAGAAGGACAAGGCTGTCTGCGTTCTTGTAGGCGCTGTCGGTGTCGGGGAAGTGCTTTCCTATATCGCCGAGAGCCGCTGCGCCGAGAAGTGCGTCCATGATTGCATGAACAAGGACGTCCGCATCGGAGTGACCGAGCAGACCGTGAGTGTGCGGGATATTGACCCCTCCGAGAAATAAACTTCTGCCCTCTGTGAGGGCGTGTACATCATATCCGAAACCGATACGCATGATTTTCCTCCTTATGTAATACGGCAAAAAGCCATGGGATAGTTAACCTTAAAGCCGCGGCTTTTTAAAATACGTTATTTATTCAAAAAGCCGTAAATTGCCTGTGCAATCGGCAAATCGTCCGGCGTTGTGACCTTTATATTTGTATAGTCGCCGTCAATAATACGGATTGTGCCGCCTATGTTTTCGACAAGAGAGCAGTCGTCAGTGCCGATAAAGCCTGTTCTTTCCGCGTTTTCGTATGCCTGCCTGATTACGTCCGCGCGGAATGTCTGCGGCGTTTGTATAAGCGCGAGAGCGCTGCGCTCCGGCGTTGAAACGATAGTTCCGTTTCCGTCGGTAATTTTTACGGTGTCTTTAAGCGGTACTCCGAGAGCCGCCGCACCGGTTTTTTGTGCCTCGGCAACAGTCATGTCTATTTTGGACGGAGATACAAACGGACGCGCTCCGTCATGAATTGCGATAATATCCGCGTGTGAGGCAGCCTTTATGCCCGCATACACGGATTCCTGACGTGTGGCTCCGCCGGGGATTATCGCCGAAACCTTTTCGATTCCGAAATCGTCAAGGATTCCCCGCACATTGAGAATATCATCGCTGCGACATACAACGATTGTATCGGTAACCGATTTTGCGCGGTCGAACTGGCGCAGGGTGTGGGCAAGCGCCGGAACGCCGCCGATCAGTATGAATTGCTTGTTAAGTCCGTAGCCCATGCGGCGGCTGTTGCCGGCGGCAACAATGACCGCGGTAGCGTGCGGACGCGGCGCTTTTTTTCTGAACATATGCTTTATCTCCAATCCTGCCGCCGTGACGGCGACATAAATAAACAGAATGTAGGTTTACAATTTTGTGTGTTGCCAAATCGTGTCTTACAACGGTTTTTGACATTCTGACGCAATTCCCGCCAAACGAATATAAACCTTTTGACGCTTTGCGGCAAAACCGATAAGAATTTTCGGCTTGGCATATTACAACCGCAAATCGGTCAGATTTCGCTCATCAGCAGTGTTTCCATATCCTCATAGGTGGACTGCTTTGCGAGAACAAGCTCCGAAATGAGAATACTTTTTGCGTTTGAAAGCATTTTACGCTCCGCATTGGAAAGTGCGCGCCGTCTGTCGCGAAGGGTGAGCGTCTTTGCGATAAGAGCAATGTCAAAAAGGTTGCCGCGCTTCATTTTGTCTATGTTCTCGCGGTAGCGCCTGTTCCAGCTTTGCTCGGTTTCCTCGTCACAGGTGCGGAAATATTCGATTACCTCATCGGCGGTGCCGGGTGAAACTATGTCGCGGACACCGATTGCGTCTGTGTTGTTGGTGGGGAGCATTACCCTCATGCTGCTTACGGACAGCTGCATAACATAATAGTTGTGCGCCTCCCCCAGGATTGTTTTTTGCTCGATTCCGACTATAACGCCGGCGCCGTGCATCGGATAAACGATTTTGTCTCCAATCTGAAACACTTAAAGACTTCCCTTCCTATTATTTTATATACAATCAGAATGTATTTTTTATTACTTCATTTATATTAAAGTATGGACATACTTCAATTTTCTTAAACTTTTTGAGTTTTCCCGTATTGACGGCGGGAACTATGCAACGGTTAAAGCCGAGTTTTTCACATTCGGAAATGCGCGCTTCCAAAAAGCTGCACGCACGCAGCTCGCCTGTCAGTCCTACCTCGCCTATTACAACCGTTCCGTGGTCTATCGCTGCGTTTTTAAAGCTGGACGCAAGGGCAAGAATGATTCCCAAATCTGCGGCAGGCTCGGAAATACGCAGTCCGCCGACAATGTTCACATACGCATCATAGGTCGAAAGCCGCAGCCCTCCGCGCTTTTCGAGTACAGCCATAAGCATAAGCGAACGGCTGAGGTCGGGACCGCTTGTCATTCGGCGCGGATTGCCGAAGCTGCTCGGCGAAACGAGCGCCTGAATCTCGGCAAGTACGGGGCGCGTACCCTCCATGGTACACACGATACAGGAACCGGGCGCGTTTTCGGGTCTGCCGGAAAGCAGAGCCATTGACGGATTCGGCACCTCCTCAAGTCCGCTGCCTGTCATGTCAAAAACGCCGATTTCGTTGGTTGAGCCGAAACGGTTTTTAACCGCGCGGAGGATTCGGCAGGACTGGTGGCGTTCGCCTTCAAAATAAAGAACGCAGTCAACAATATGCTCCAAAACCTTTGGACCCGCAAGCGAGCCTTCCTTTGTAACATGACCTACAAGGAAAACCGAGATAGAGTTTTCCTTGGCTATTTTCATCAGCACCGAGGCAGTATCGCGAATCTGCGCGACGTTTCCCGGTGTTGACTGTATTTCGGGGTTGTACATGGTCTGTACCGAATCGACAATCAGTATATCCGGCTTTTCGCGGAAAACAGTATCGATTACATAGCTCATGTTGGTTTCCGAATACACCTTCAGATTTTCTGTGGTTATGCCGAGCCTGTCTGCGCGGAGCTTTATCTGTCGCTGTGATTCCTCACCCGAAACATACAGAATTTTGTTCTCTTTGCCCATATACTCGCATATCTGGAGCAGCAGCGTTGATTTTCCGATACCGGGATCGCCGCCGACGAGAACGAGCGAGCCTTTTACAAGTCCGCCGCCGAGAACGCGGTCAAGCTCGCCCATGCCCGTAAGGGCGCGGCTTTCGTCGCTTGTTTCGATTGCGCGTATGGACTTGGGCGAGGAGGAGGACAGCGACGGCGCGGACATAACCGACACCTTGCTGTTTTGCGGAGTTTGAGTTACAAGCTCCTCCTCAACGGTGTTCCATGAGCCGCAGGTGGTACATTTCCCCATCCATTTGGGAAACTGTGCGCCGCATTCGGAGCAGACGTATATCTTTTTGGTTTTCATAATTGGTTGGATTCCTTCTTTAATATATTATTTCTGTGCCTCGCATGCACGTTTTGCCGCGGTAAGGGTGTTGCGCATGAGCATGGATATTGTCATTGGTCCTACGCCGCCGGGAACGGGGGTGATTGCCGCCGCAATCGGCTCAACCGCGTCAAAGTCAACGTCGCCCGCCAGCTTGCCGTCCTCAAGACGGTTCATGCCGACGTCGATAACCACAGCGCCGGGTTTTACCATATCTGCGGTGACGAAGTGCGCGCGGCCTACCGCTGCAACAAGAATATCGGCATTTCGTGTGATTTCGGCAAGGTTTTTCGTGCGTGAGTGGCAGATTGTGACCGTTCCGTTTTTGTGGAGCAGCAGCATACTCATAGGCTTGCCGACAATGTTGCTTCTGCCGATTACAACGCCGTTTTTGCCTTCGACCTCAACGCCGCTTTCTGCAATAAGCTCCATAATTCCGGCGGGCGTACACGGAACGAAGTCATAGTCGCCTATCATGATTTTTCCGACGTTCACGGGGTGGAACGCGTCAACATCCTTTTGTGGAGCGATTGCCGCGATGACAGCCTTTTCGTCAAGCGGCTCGGGCAGCGGGAGCTGCACCAGTATTCCGTGAATATTCGGGTCGGAGTTCAGCTTTTCTATCAGTGCGAGCAGTTCGGACTGAGCCGTGTCCTCGGGAAGCGCGTATTTTTCCGAATACATTCCGAGTTCGGCGCACATCGCCTCTTTTCTGCCTACGTACACCTTTGAGGCGGGGTCGTTACCTACGATTACCACGGCGAGACCGGGAGTTACTCCCTTTTCGGTCAGAGCCGCGACCTCTGCTTTCAGTTTTTCCTTGATTCTTGCGGAAACTTCCTTTCCGCTCAGTATTTTTGCCATTGCTTTTATCTCCTTTCGGCGGTTTTATAAGACATTCGGGCGAATACCCGATAAGATCGTTCCTGTTTGTTTCTTTAAGCGCGCGAAGCACAAGACGGTAGTTCTCCGGGTTATTGTACTGAAGAAGCGCGCGCTGCAACTGCTTTTCTTCATAGGTTTTCGGGACATAGACCGACTTCATCGTCCGCGGGTCAATGCCGGTGTAATACATACAGGTGGAAATACTGCCCGGGGTGGGGTAGAAGTCCTGAACCTGCTTTGGATTAAGATGCCGTTTGTGCAGATACTCGGCAAGCTTCACAGCATCGCGCAGCGTGCTGCCCGGGTGCGAGGACATCAGGTACGGAACCGCATACTGTTCCTTGCCGAGCCGCTTGTTTATTTCGTCAAACTTAGCAAGAAATTTTTCGTATACGCTGTTTTCCGGTTTGCCCATACAACGCAGGACATTATCCGAGATATGCTCGGGGGCAACGCGGAGCTGACCGCTTATGTGGTAGCGGCAAAGCTCGTTGAAAAAGCTGTCGTCTTTATCCGCGAGAAGATAGTCAAACCTTATTCCGGAGCGGATAAAGACCTTTTTGACCTTTGGCAGAGCGCGGAGCTTTCGCAAAAGCTCCAGATAGTCGCGGTGCGACACGTCCATGTTTTTGCACGGAGTGGGAAAAAGGCACTGCCTGCCCTTGCATACGCCCTTTTCAAGCTGTTTTTGACAGGACGGGGCGCGGAAGTTGGCGGTCGGACCTCCTACATCGTGAATATAGCCTTTGAAATCGGGCATTTCGGTCATGCGCTTTGCTTCGCGGAGTATTGATTCGTGACTTCTTGCCGTAACCGTGCGGCCCTGGTGGAATGTCAGCGCGCAAAAGCTGCAGCCTCCGAAACAACCGCGACATGAGGTTATACTGAATTTTATCTCGTTTATCGCGGGGACTCCGCCAAGGCGTTCGTAGGAGGGGTGATATGTACCCTCGTACGGCAGCTCATACACATCGTCAAGCTCCTCGGCGGTCAGCGGCAGTGACGGCGGCAGCTGAACAACGTATTTTTTCGGATTGTCAAGCTGGGCAATAGGCTTGCCGCGTACCGCGTCCTGTTCCTCGTACTGTATTTTTGCCGCTTTTGCGTAGCTCTGTTTGTTTTCCGAAACCTCGGCAAAGGACGGCACGGTTATGCAGCCGTCGGGCAGTTCACCGTCAGCAGACTCGATATAGCAGGTACCCGCAACGTGCTTGATGTCGCAAGCGGGAACTCCGCAGCGGAGGAGGTCGGCAATCTCGACAATCTGATGCTCGCCCATGCCGTAGATAAGGAGGTCGGCGCCGCTGTCGATAAGGATACTGCGCCGCACCTTGTCCGACCAGTAGTCATAGTGCGCAAAGCGGCGAAGGCTCGGCTCAATCCCGCCTATTATAATAGGAATTTTTTTGCCGAACGCCTCGCGGATTCGGTTGCAGTATACCACGGTTGCGCGGTCGGGGCGTTTTCCGAAAACACCGCCGGGGGAGTACATATCCGTGGTGCGCAGCTTTTTCGACGCGGTATAATGATTTACCATAGGGTCAATGTTTCCCGATGAAACAAGAAAACCGAGCCGCGGCGTGCCGAGGGTGCGGAATGCGTCACAGGTGTGCCAGTCGGGCTGCGAAATTATGCCGACAGTGTAGCCCGCGTGTTCAAGCACGCGGGAGATTATAGCGTGACCGAAGCTGGAATGATCAACATACGCGTCACCTATTATGTAGACGAAGTCAAGCGCGTCTATTCCGCGGTCAAGCATATCCTGTTTGGAAATCGGAAGAAACATTTTATACTGTCTTTGTTTAACGGTGTTAAAATTCCGTTAAGATCCTTTCAAATTATTTGACATATGCCGATTCGACATATATACTAAGTTTAACACGAAAAAACTTTTTTTTCAACTGCTTTTTGTATAAATTTTTCTTGACTTAACCGTAAAAAGGGTATATAATAATAGAAAATTTGATGACAAAAGGCGGGAATGCCGCAAAATGCGGCGGTTTCGCGTTTTTGTGTTTTGGGAGGAGCAGATACGGATGAATGCTGTTGTTACTGTTATGGGTATTGACCGTACCGGTATAATTGCAAGGGTAAGCGATTGCCTGTACAGGCATAACGTAAATATTCTGGATATTAACCAGACAATTATGGAAAACATTTTTACAATGGTTATGCTTGTCGACCTTGAAGGCGCGAATGCAGCCGAGGTTACAAATGAGCTTAACGCTGTCGGTAAGGAAATCGGCGTGGATATAAGACTTCAGAATGAGGAAATTTTTAAATCGATGCACAGAATATAACCGGAGGCGGAAATGATAAATTCAAGAGAAATTACCGAAACAATCAAGATGATTGAGGATCAGCATCTTGATATAAGAACTATAACAATGGGCATTTCACTGCTTGACTGCATTGACGCGGATGCGGAAAAAGCGTGTAAAAAAATTTATGACAAGATTACATCCCGTGCGGAAAACCTTGTCAAAACAGGTGAGGAAATAAGCCAAAGATTCGGAATACCGATTATAAACAAAAGAATTTCGGTTACTCCCATTGCGATGATTGCGGGGGCGAGCGACGCGGAAAACTATCTTTGCTTCGGCGAAGCGCTTGACCGCGCGGCAAAGGAAACCGGAGTGAACTTTATCGGCGGCTTTTCGGCGCTCGTTCACAAAGGTTTTGCAAAGGGTGATTTAAACCTGATTAAGTCAATCCCGGAGGTTTTGCAGAAAACAGAGCGCGTTTGCTCCTCGGTCGGAGTTGCAACTACAAGGGCGGGCATAAACATGGACGCGGTAAAACTGATGGGTCAGACGGTTAAAGAAACGGCTCGGCTTACGGCAGATAACGATTCGTTCGGCTGCGCAAAGCTGGTTGTGTTCTCCAACC
>URZD01000040.1 GCA_900552305.1 uncultured Eubacteriales bacterium | reverse complement strand
AAGAAGTTCCGAAATCATACTCAAATAATACTAATAATAACTATACTGATTTTAATGATACTGAAAAGAATAATACTGAATCGAGCGATACTGAAATCATATCCTATCCTAATGGTAAAAACGGCAAACGAGAAAATTTATCTGAAACCAGGGAGTCTTTTACTTATCCCGCAGGGGATACTTCATGCAAAGATGATGAGTAAATCCAAATGGGTATCTGTGGGGTTTTCGTACAATAAAGTAAAAAATGTAAAAAGTCATAATTTTTTTGAAAAAATAGATAGGATGTGCAACTGCTCATCGCCGCGAATTATAACAAGTAACCCCGGAATTATCGCAGAACTGCATGGTATGTTTTTTAAACAAGACACATTTGGCAATACAGTTTTTGATATTCTTCATCTATTGGATATATTGCTGAGGATAAATGCAGAACTCAACACAGAAAGCGATTGCAGCGATTCTGCACATAAGAAAAAAGATCAGGATGTTTTCAGACTTTCGCACGTTGAGCATATACTTGCGAATTATTTTATGGAAAATATTTGTGATTTTGATGCAGCGCAAATGCTGCATATCAGTGAACGACAGCTTAATCGTATAATGCAGAAAAATTTTGGTATGTCATTTAAGGAAAAAATAAGCGAATACCGAATAAACATGGCGTGTTTGTTGCTGAAAGACACCGATTTTTCCGCAGAAGAAATAGGCAAAATGGTGGGGTACAATAACAAGTCAACATTTTATGTTGCTTTTAGGAAAAAACTTGGAATGACTCCGGCAGAATACAGAATGTTAATTAAATGACGTTGAACATTTGGTAATCAAGAATAATATTATCTCAATTATAGTATGATTTTTACGGTATGATATGTGAATCGTCCGTAAGAGTGAATTTTCCCCCATCCCCTTTTTTTTCGCAGCCCTTTTTATAAGGGCTGTTTTTTTCAAAAGTTTCCAAATCTGACAGGAAAGACATGAAAATTGTTTTCGATTTTTTCAAAACAAAATTACATATAAACTGTAAACAAAATTACAAGCCGAAAAACCGAAAATATGGTATCATTTATGGTAAGACAAACCACAGGCAAGGGAGAAAAAACATGAAAAACATATATATCGTATCGCACACTCATTGGGACAGAGAGTGGTATATGCCGTTTGAAAAGCACAGGGCACGGCTTGTAAAGCTCATAGACAAGTGTATGGAACTTATAGAAAATGACAGCGATTTTGTATGCTTTAATCTTGACGGACATACGGCTTTGATTGAGGACTATCTTGAAATAAAGCCGCAAAACAGAGAGAAAATCAAAAGGTACATATCAGACGGCAGACTTACTGTCGGTCCGTGGTATGTTCTGCAGGACGAGTTTTTGACAAGCAGTGAGTCAAATGTCAGAAACCTGCTTGTGGGAACGGCTCTTGCAAGGGAATTCGGAAGGGTCAGCATGGTCGGTTATTTTCCCGATTCGTTCGGAAACGCGGGACAGATGCCGCAAATTCTTGCACAGGCGGGAATGAAGGCAATATACTTTGGGCGAGGCGTAAAACCTACGGGAGCTGCGAACATCGTATCTGACTTTGCGGACTACGACTCGAAATTTTCGGAGATGTACTGGCGTTCTCCGGACGGAAGCAAGCTCCCGGCGATACTGTTTGCAAACTGGTACAACAACGGTGCAGAGATTCCTGCCGACGGAAATTGCGAGTGGTGGGACAAAAAAATAAAAGATGTCGAAAAATATGCGGCAACCGATGAACTTCTGATGATGAACGGCTGCGACCATCAGCCGGTGCAGAGCGATATATCGCAGGCGATAAGGGCGGCAGCGGAGAACTATCCGGAGTACGGTTTTAAACATTCGAGCCTTGAAGGCTATGCGGATGCGGTGATAAAGGCTCTGCCGAAGGATGTTTCCGTCATATGCGGAGAGCTGACAAGTCAGGATACAGACGGCTGGGGAACGCTTGTGGGAACAGCTTCGTCACATTCGCAGCTTAAAGTTATGAACAGAAAATGTGAAATACTTCTTGAGTCGGTTGCAGAACCGCTGAGCGTAATGGCATATCTTGCGGGAATGACGCCGCAGCGTGAAATGCTGCTTTATTCGTGGAAAACGCTTATGAAAAATCATCCGCACGACAGTATCTGCGGGTGCAGCGTTGATGAGGTTAATGACGAGATGCGCACGCGCTTTATTAAAAGCCGTCAAAGCGCGCAGACGGTGGTTGATGACTGCCTTGAATGTTTGGCAGAACACATAAATATAAACGGGTTGGAGCATTGTAAGGCGGCATTCGCTGTTGTAAATACATTTTCTAAAATCAAAAGCGGCGTTGTAACGGTGAACATTGATATTGAACGAAATTATGACGCAAATAGGCTAATGCAGGCCGCACGGGAAATTAACGCGAGAGAAAAGAAGCGCTACGCACTTGTTGATTCGGACGGAAACCGTATACCTTGTACGATACGGCATAACCGTGCAAGATTCGGCTATGACCTGCCGGACGACAAGTTCAGACAGCCGTACATGGCGGAAAATATTACGGTTACATTTAATGCGGAGAATATCCCGCCGTTGGGATATAAGGAATACGGAATTATTGAAGGAGCCGCCGAGGAAAAAATAAAAACTATGATTACGGCTGAAAATACTATGGAAAACGAGTATGTCAAAGCAAAGATAAACGGTGACGGAACGGTTAATCTGACCGATAAAACAAACGGCAGAGAATACAGAAATATTCTCAGGTATGAGGATGTCGGCGATATAGGAAATGAGTATATGTTTATGCCGGCGGCGGGGGACAATCCGATTTATTCGGGCGATAAAACCGAAATCCGACTTGTGACGGACGAGGAATATATGGCGGAGTATGAAATAACCTCGGTTATGAGCGTTCCCAAGTCGGCAGACGCGGCTTTGCAGAATCAAATTTTCGATTATGTTGAGTATAAACAAAGGCGGGCAAAGAGAGCGGAGGAAACGGTTGAACTTAGAATAGTTACGCGGATTGCTTTGGAGAAAGGCTCGCGGAGCCTGAACGTGAAAACAGGGGTTGACAATACCGCCAAAGACCATAGACTCCGAGTTTTGATTCCGACAGGATTAAAGTGTGAAAAACATAAGGCGGGTTCGGTTTTTGAGACTGCGGAAAGGAATAACCGCCGCAAAAAAAACTGGACATATCCCTGCGGTACCGACCGCCAGCAGATGTTTGTGCTGATGAACGAGCCGAAATGCGGAATAGCTGTTGCAAATATCGGTATGTACGAATACGAAATTCTATCGGACAACACTATTGCGGTAACGCTTGTGCGTGCAACGGGCGATCTCGGCGACTGGGGCGTGTTCCCGACAAAGCTGTCGCAGTGCCTTGGAAAAACGGAATTTGAATATTGTATAATTCCGTTCACCGATGAGGAAGAGGCGTATGACGGCGCATTTAAACTGCAATATCCGCTGCAAAGTGTTCAGATATTCGGCTTGCCGAAGGCAGATATTCCCAATCAGGGTCTTTCATGGTCGGGAGATATGCTTTATATGACGGCGTGCAAGCCGTCACAGTCGGGCAATGACGTAATTATGAGATGGGTCAGCTATTCGGCGGAGCCGCAAACCCTGACTGTATACAGGAGCGGAATTTCGGATAATCTTTACGTTAGTAATATTATGGAAGAAAAATTTGACAGAATAGAGGAAAAAGACGGAAAATGGGAGATAAGGGTTGACCCGTATAAAATAATTACTCTCGGCATTTCAAAAAGAATTGGTGATTTTAGCTAAAATTACCACCTCAAAATACAAAATTACATGAAAGTGTAAACAAAATTACAAGTTTAAAACTATTTTATATGTTATAATTTATTTACGGGAATTGAACCTGATACAACAAGGAAGGGAATGATTACAATTTACAGGAAAACGGTTGCAATTTTGATTTGTACACTTATTTTGCTGTCCGGAACGGTCGGAAATGTATTTGCGGCAACGTGGGAAAGCGGAATAAGTGCGGACGGTGTTCTGAATGTGAAGGGAGCGGAGACAGAAAACGGTTTGCCGATAAACCTTTATATTACCGATGCCGATGGAAAGAAGGTTGTGATTAAGCAGCAGACGGCGGGGGACGGTAATTCGTGTTCGTTTTCGGTTGACCTGGAAAAGGTGATTGAAAAAAGCGGCGAGTATACGGCGAGACTGATTGCGGTAAACGGAGAAAGCTATACCGAGGAATTTACATACTGCCTTAGCCGTGATATTGAAAAGCTGGTCGATGGTGACGGAGAAATGCTTGGAATAAACCCCGCAAAGGCTTTAGGCGCGACCGAGGTTGCAAGGGTTTTGAAGGATAACGCGGAGCTTTTAGCATATCTTAATCCCGCTGCGGCGAACATGGTTAAGCGTCAGCTGTTTGACGATGCGGCAAAAATCCTTATGAATGAGGACGTTACGGTTTCGAATGTCCGCGAAGTAATGACAAGAACTGCTGTTATGGCGGTGTTCCCGCATGAGAGCGAGCAGACCAAGGCGGAGTATTTGAAGAAGTATGCTGCGGAAATCCACACCGAGAAAATAAAAGAGTACGGAACGCTTGACGATAAGCTGTTTTCAAAAACGGTGACGCGGCTTGACACGGTAAATGAAAAATATGCAAAAGCTGATGATTTCTACAATGGCATATATAAAATGAGCGTTTTGGCAAAGCTGGATTTTGCTTACGGAAACGACAGCATACAGAGTATTTTGGACGCGCATACGGATTTGTTTGACCTTACCGTGATGAAAAGCTCGGACAATAACAAGAGTGCAATGCTGAAGAAAATCGGAAAAGCGTTTGAGGATAAAAAAATTCTGAATGTAAGCGATGTTCAGGCGATTCTGAACAGCAAAATCAAAAAGGATAATGCCTCGGGCGGCAGCGGCGGCTCCGGTTCAGGCGGCGGCGGAGGCGGCTCAAAAGGCAGTGCGATAACATCGCTTACCCCGCCGACTGCAGATGAACGGTCGCAGACTAATCCGTATACCGAGATAGCGTTCGGAGATATGGAAGGCTTTGAGTGGGCAAAGGAAAGCGTAAACGGACTTGTGGAGCTTGGTGTGCTGAAGGGGTATTCAAATACCGAGTTCAGACCGTACAACAGCATAACCCGCGCTGAGTTCTGCACGGTAATTGCAAAGCTTCTCGGAATTTCGGAGGACATGAGTGGTTGTGAATTTGCCGATTTAAACAGCAGTCAGTGGTACTACGGATATGTAAATGCACTTTACAAGCGCGGCATTGTCCGCGGAACGGACGCGGCAACATTCGGACCCGACAGCCTTATTTTGCGCAGCGATGCCGCGGTGATTCTGTGCCGCGCCCTCGGCATTGCGGAGAATACCGAGTTAGCCGCTTCGGATAATTTGTTCGGCGATGATGACAGTATTGCAGACTATGCGAAGAATGCGGTGTATGCGCTTAAATCGCTTGGGATTGTAAGCGGAGATGAACAGAACCGTTTCTGTCCCGACAATAGTATTTTGAGAGCGGAAACCGCAAAATTGGTATGGAATGCTTACAGGTACACGGAAGGAGAAAACAATGGTGAATAAAAGAGTTATAAGCTTGCTTGCGGCATTTGGTATTTTGCTTACCTCTGTAAACTGTTCATTTGGAGTGTCGGCTGACGGCTCGGACGGCGAACTTGACAGGAAGTCGGAGATGTTCAAAGCGTTCAGCATACTTCCGGACAATGAAAAGAAATACAGTGAAACCGTGAAAAGAGACGAGTTTGCGTACTATATAAGCTGTCTTATGCACAAAAGCACGGAGCAGACAGACCAAGGCTCGGGCGGCAGCTCGGATGCGTCTGACAAATACACGGGCTATACAAATGACGTAAAAAGAGAAGAATGGGTATGGGAAGGCGAGAAAACCGAGGAAACAAAGAATGAGACCGAAACGGTTATTGAGTCGACGAACACTCCGTTTTACGACCTGAGGAGTACCGATGAGTATTATTCGGAAATCGACTATGTTTACGGTATGGGAATCATGCGCGGCAGTGACGGCTATTTCAGACCCAAGGAAAGACTCACAGGATATGAGATGGTAAAGGTAATGGTAACGCTGCTCGGTGCGGGTCGCTATGCTGGGGACAACTATCCCGGCGGATATCTTGCCGCGGCGGAAAAGACGGGACTTATGAAGGAACTCAAAATCGGGAGCCTTGACAGCTTTGTTACATACGGGGACTATGTACGGTGCCTTGACGCGCTTTTGAACAGCCATAGTTTTAAATTCAAAGGCGGCAACCTGAATGAGCTTGTTATAAGTGACAACATTTTCCGTGAGGACTTTTTAGGAATACTGAAAAAACGCGGAATTATGGATACAAACGGTGTCGCGTCGGTTTCGGAGGTTAATGCGGAGAAAAATTACATCTCCGTTGATGGAATGTTTATTAAGGAAGAAACAGGCGCATATGAGAATCTGCTTGGATGCAAGACGGACGTATACTATACCGATGACGATGAGCCGGAAGTCAGATATATATGCGCGGCGGAATCCAACCGTGAAAAACTGATTGCAGCTGACGATATAGTCGGTTATAACCACCCCTATTACACATATTACGAGGGTAATACCACTAAAAAGATATATTGCGGTACAGATACAACGGTTATGTATAACGGCTTTATTTCCGAGAGCTATGAGGAGAACGACATGGTTCCAAAGACGGGAAATGTAAGACTGATTGACAATAACTCTGACGGAAAGTATGAAATTGCATTTGTCACGAACTACACTACATATTGGGTCAGCGTAAATGATACCGTGAACAAGATTATCTATGACGGACTGAATAAGGCAAGCATAAATCTTGAGAACTATGACAATGTGATTGTGCGCGACACATATTCGGCGGCAATGGATGTTGAAGGAATAAAGCGTAATGCGGTACTGTTTGTCGCTCCGACAAAGACGACCCAAAAGGACAGCAGTGTTACAATAATTGTTTCGACCAACACTGCGGCGGGCAAGATAAAGACGATAAACAAGGATAAAATCTCACTGGCGGACGCTGTATACGAATTGTCGGCGGAGGCAAAAGCTAACGACATGAAAATCGGTGAGAGCTACACATTCTATCTTGACCCCGAAGGCAAAATTGCGGCATGGGAGAAAAAGGCGGCAGATGAATTGGTGTACGGATATCTTATAAAGGTAGCGCAAAGCAGCAATTCGCTTGATGTAACGGCATCGGCGAGGATTTACGTTCTTGCGGACGACAGCGTGGTAACCTTCCGTTTTGCGGATAAGGTAACCGTGAATGACAGAAAGGTTAAGCAGGCGGATATTCTCGGCTGCGGCGAGCTTTATGACAAAACCGCAAAAAAAGCGGTGTCGCAGGTTATACGGTATAAGCTGAATGCGGATAAGCTGATTTCAGAGATTTATACTCCGGACGCGGTTAAGGATAAGCTTGTAACGCTTTATACCGCGCCGAGTGATAATACCTCGCTTATATACAGAGAACCACCGAATGCGTTTATGGGTCAGCGACCGATGTTTTACGGCAACAAGAACACGGTATGGTTGTATGTGCCGAAGACAGATACAGATGATACCGAGGCGTATTATACAAAGAAATACAAGCACGATGATTATGTGTATGTAAATGTTGCTTACGGAAATGATGAGAAGTCGTTGGAGGCGGGCATTATAGTCAAAAAGACCGACTCAGCAAAGAGTAAAACCGTTGATTCGCCCGGCGCTGAGGTAATGCTTGTGAAGCAGATTTCGAATGTTAGTATAGACGGCGATGTTTTCAAGTCCTTCCTTTGTATAAACTCTACGGGTGAAAAGGAGTATTATCTTGAGGAATCCTCCGGTTTGGCTGACACGTCATCCTACAGAATAGGCGATTTAATCAGACTTACCGCAGATGCAAACACAAATAAGGTGAAATCCATAGAACGTGTTTTTGACTGTGACAAAATGATTATGACAAACGAAACATCGCTGTACGGCACCAATCCGAAAAGCTCTGCTGCGGATATGCACTTTGTGTCAAATACGCATGTGGCACACGGCGTTGCGGAGAAAAAGTTTAACAACGGCGAAATCCTTAATCTAAAAATGTTCAATTATACACAGGACGCGTCGGGCAACAATGTTAAAGACGGATTCCAGGATGTTTCGGTTAACATTAAGGCTTCCATGTTCAGTGTGTACTTAATAGATAAGGAGCGCGAAACGGTAACAAAGACAACTGCCGATGATATAGTGGTTGACAGCGAGTCGGTATCCGGCGGAACAGGTACGGAAATGGTAATTTATGACTTTTGGGGAAGTCCGAGGTCAATGTATATTTATAAATAACAAGGAGGAACTATTATGAAGATGAAACGAGTGGTAAGCGCGGTTTTGGCGGGAGCGGTAATGCTCAGCCTGGGCGGCTGCAAGGACAAACAGACGGCAAAAGGTGAGGATAACATGAACGAGGAATATGAAATTATCTGGTACATTCCGGGTAAGTTCGGAACGGATTTGGGAATGGTAAATGAGAAGGTAAACGAGTATGTAAAGGAAAAAATCAATGCAACGGTTAAGCTTGAGGCGGTTGACTGGGGTAACTATGACACAAAGGTAAACAACAGTCTGGATGCCGGGGAGAAAATTGATATTGCCTGGTTTAATGCAAACACCTACATTCAAAAGGCTTGCGAGGGAACAGCGACAGATATTACGGAACTGTCAAAAAAATATGCTCCGAAAACAATGGAGGAGCTTGGCGAAACATTCCTCAAGGGTTGTTATTACAGCGGAAAGCTTTATGGCATACCGGCAAACAAAGATAAGGCGCACGATTACATATTTGTTTACAGAAAAGATATTGCTGACAAATACAATATGGATTTAAGCGGCGTCACTTGTTTTGAGGATCTTTTCCCATTTTTTGAAACGGTTAAGCAGAACGAGAAGAATATGTATGCATTTGGCATAGGCGACAGCGGAACACCTATGAACCTGCAGAATATTTGTGAGATCGGAAGCAGTCTTGTGTGCTTTACCGATGAGGAAGAGGATAAGCTGTTCGTACCGTGCGAGACTTCAGAGTTTAAAAGAACTGCGGAGCAGTCAAAAAGACTGCATGATCTGGGATATATTCACCCGGACGTATCTATCAAGGAAAACCTTACCGAACTCAGAAATAACGGTCAGGTATTCGGCTGGCTGAGCCAGGGACACTCGGGAACACTGGAGGAAATTCAGATTAAGTCGGCTTATCCGCTTGCAGCAGTTTCCGTTTCGGATGTAATAATGGACGCGCGTGACGCACTCGGATCGGTTATGTATATTCCGTTCACCTGCGAAAACCCCGTACGTACAATGAAATTCTTAGAGCTGTTCAACACCGACAAATACCTCAACAACCTTATAAACTTCGGTATCGAGGGCATACACTATGAAAAAACCGGTGAAGACACAATCAAATCGCTTGACAAGGTTAAGGATTACAACTTTATCGGCAGTCAGTGGGTACTTGGAAACACCTTTATTAATTATGTTTTTGACGGTTATAATCCCAAAAAGAAGGAAATGCTCAAGGAATTCAACGATGCGGCAAAGCCTTCAAAATATTACGGCTTTATGTTCAATACCGAGGAAGTAGAGGCAGAGGTTACAGCGTGCCAGAGCATAGTCGGAGAATACTGGAAGCGCTTCGCTTACGGAACCTGCAATATCGATACGGAGCTTGCGGTTTACAAGGAAAAGCTCAAAAAGGCAGGAATTGATAAGGTTCTTGAATGCGCACAGAAGCAGTATGACGAATGGAAAAAAATCAGTAAATAAAAGCGGTGAAAAAAATGACGTTAAAAAAATTCAGAAAGGCTTTGGATGCGGCGGCGCTCGACATACTTGTATTGCCGGGTGTGTTGATGATACTGACCTTTGGGTATATCCCGATGGTCGGAATATTTCTTGCATTCAAGAAATACAGACCCGCTTTGGGAATATGGGGGAGCGAATGGTGCGGCTTTGAAAACTTCAGGGCGGTATTCACTTCGCCGGATATATGGGTAATTACAAGAAATACCATACTTTATAACCTTGCGTTTATATTTTTGGGTATGGTTATTGCGCTTGCTTTCGCCCTGCTTATGAACGAGCTTACAAGCAGAAAATCAATTAAGTTTTATCAGACGGTTGCGATGATGCCGCACTTTTTGTCATACGTAATTGTGGCATACATACTGTACACATTTTTGGCAAACTCTTACGGCATACTTAATACGTCGGTTCTGCCCAAACTCGGCATAAAGCCTATTTCATGGTACAGCGAGCCGAAATACTGGCCGTACATAATATTTCTGGTGCGTGAGTGGAAAAGCGTCGGCTATGGCAGCGTCTTATACTTTGCGTGTATCTCGGGTATAAACCCCGAGTATTACGAGGCGGCGGTAATAGACGGCGCAAACCGCTGGCAGCTTGCGACAAAGGTTACGGTTCCCATGCTGAAAAGTATAATCTGTATACAGTTGATTATGTCGCTAAGCGGTATTTTCGGCGGCGATCTCGGACTTTTCTATAATGTGCCGATGAACCAGGGCGAGCTTTATCCGACAACAAATATTTTGGCGACCTATATATACAGAAATGTGTCAAAGGTCGGTTTCTCGACCGCCGCGGGACTTTATTCTTCGGCTGTCGGATTTATACTTGTTGTGGTTTCGAATGCGCTTGTAAGAAAACTGGATTATGACAGCGCACTGTTTTAACAGGGGTGCGCTGCAACAGGCACAGAAAGGAATGTTTTAAGGATGTCATTACAAAGGGTGTCAACACAAAATGTTAAACACAAAAGAAAAAAGAGCTCGCTTATGCACGCATCTACCACAGAGAATGTAATATTACATATACTATTCATACTTATGACAATTGCGTTTATCTATCCGGTACTTATGGTAGTTGCGGTGTCGTTTACCGACGCGTCGGCTCTGTATGAAAACGGCTATCGCCTTATACCGGCAAAGCTCACGCTTGCCGCATACAAGGCTGCGGTGGGGACGGGAGATATTCTGATTGCATACAGAAATACGATTTTAAGTACGGTTGTCGGAACAGTTCTCGGCGTTATGATAAATCTGATGTACGCATACCCGCTTTCAAGAAAGGACTACAAGCGTCGTACGTTCTTTACGTTTTTCGGCTATTTTACGACGCTGTTCAGCGGCGGAATGGTTCCGTGGTACATACTCTGCACACAGGTACTGCATATAAACAATACGTTTTGGGCGTTGTTTCTGCCGTCGCTTGCAAGCGTGTGGAATATCATTATCCTGAGAACGTTTATCACGACCAACATTCCCTCGGCGCTGATTGAGGCGGCAAAAATTGACGGTTGCAGCGAGTTCGGAATTTTCTTCAGAATTATTGTGCCGCTCTCAAAGGCAGGCGTTGCGACAATAGGCTTGTTCACGGCGCTCGGGATATGGAACGATTTCTATCTTCCGATGATGCTTATAACAAAGCCGAACCTTTATAACCTTCAGTATTATCTGCAAATTATATTCCTGAATATCGAGGCGTTGTCAAAAAATAATATTCTGAGCGCTTCACAGGCGGACGCTCTTAAAATCCCGTCCGAAACAACAAGATTTGCAATGTGCGTGCTTACAATGGGACCGATACTGTTCGTGTACCCGTTCTTCCAGAAGTATTTTGTAAAAGGTATGGTAGTAGGCTCTGTTAAAGGTTAATTACATTTAAGGAGGCAGCGAATGAAAAAAGGATTTATAAAAAGGGCTGCGCTTGCGCTTGCGGCGCTGCAGCTGTGCAGCGCTTCTGCATACGCGGGCGGCAGTCCCGCAGGAACGGTATATAGTGTTCAGCCAGAATTTTCCGACAGCGCAACCAAAGAATATATCGACAGCGGCGTTGTACTCAGAATAGGTAATACCCAAGGCTTTGTAAACGGTCTTAGGTCGGATATGGACGAATCGTATTACGAAATTATGCCGCGCATTATCGACGGTGAGTCATATATACCTCTTGAATATACACTGACCGGTCTGGGCGCGAGTATTACAAAGGTGAATGACAAGGAATATAGTGTTTCCGCAGACGGAAAGAGCTTTACGGTGCGCGCCGATGAGCCGCTTGCCGAGGGCGCGGCGCATAATGTGAAATATCTGCTGAAATGTATGTATGCTCCGGCTGCGGACGTGGCAAAGGTAATGGGCAAGTATGTGTACGATGATAAAGAGCTGATTATAATTTCAGAAAACAGCGCAATAGAAAATCCGAATAAGAGCGTAATCGAAAAGCTGAAATCAGCGACCGAATTCAGGTTCGGAAAGATGTACCTCGGCGCGGAGGGCTTTATCTGCGGAATTATCGAGCATCCGCTTGATCCGGACATAAAATACGCAAGAACGGACGTTGGCGGCGTGTACCGCTGGAACCCGGAAAGCAGAACGTTTACGCAGCTTTCGATGGTTTTTCCGTACGAGGAAAGAAATACCGCGGGCGGCTGTACCGGTTTTGCGGTCGATCCGAACAACAAGGATGTGCTTTGGGCGAGATTAGGTACATTCAAAGGAAACGGCAACGGTGTTTTCAAATCAACTGACCGCGGCAAAAGCTGGACAAAAATGCTTGACACAGAGTGTTACGGAACAGGCATCAGAACCTCGGGCGAGTCGCTGGCAGTAGATCCGCATAATTCGGATATAGTCTACACCGGAACAACCGAGCAGGGACTTTGGATAACCAAAGACGGCGGAAAGAACTGGACGCAGAGCGCAAGCATTCAGAAGGCTGCGGAGGGCTACGAAATCGGCGCAATTCTGTTTGACCCGAGCAAGAAGGACGCGGCGGGTAACACTGCACACGCATATGTGGCAACTGCGGGAAAAGGTCTTTTTGAAACAACAGATTCCGGTATGAGCTTTACTCCTGTTGCGGGGTCACCGGAGCAGCCGCTGCAAATGCGGCTTTGCGACGGATATTTGTTTCTGTCGGCGGCGGGTTTGGCAAAGGTCAGCCCTGCCTGCATTAA